>DATFCC010000231.1:0-6061 GCA_035253505.1 Hyphomicrobiaceae bacterium | reverse complement strand
GACATCGTCGACGGCAAGACCGCACGCGAGCTCGGGATGGTGCAATGGTCGGTGCCGCGCGCGGAGCTCGAGGCGGAGGCCCGCAAAGTGGCATCGAAGGTCGCCGGACTGCATCCCCTCTCGCTGGCTGCCTGCAAGGTGTGCCTGCGCGCGGCCACCGATCCGGAACGCAACGGCTTCGCCGCCGAGACGGACTGGACGGGCCGCCTGCTGGCCACGGACGAGACGCAGAGGCGGGTCGCCGATTTCCTCGCCGGCACACGGCGCTGACCTGGCGAGCCTCGCGGCACACGGAGCGTGCGGACCCCCACCCCCGACCCCTCCCCGCAAGGGGGGAGAAGTGAGACGAGGTGCGGACCAGCGGATCGGGTAAAGCGAGCGCATACTGGATGAGCGGTCGCTGCCTCAGGTTGAGAGATACCTGCTCGCGCTGTGCGACGCCACTTCGTGCGGCGATCTCGACAGGGGTCCCCTCCCCTTGACGGGGAGGGGTCAGGGGTGGGGTGATAGCCCAGGCAGTGGGGGTGAAGGCGCGAGCTTCCTTGGCATGCGCGGACCCCCACCCCCGATCCTTCCTTGCAAACGGGGAGGAGCAGAGGCGGAGGAGACCCATGCTGTTGAAGTACAAGACCGTGATGATGACCGGGGGCGCCTCGGGCATCGGCCGCGCCACGGTGCTGATGCTGGCCAAGGAGGGCGCGCGCGTCATCCTGTGCGACGTGAACGAGGCCGGCGCCAAGGACACCATCAAGGCCGCCGAGGGCGGGCCGGTCGAGTTCCTCAAGTTGGAGCTGACCGACGGCGCCAGCGTGGATGCCTGCGCCAAGCAGGCGATCGAGCGCTCGGGCGGCAAGATCGACGTGTTCGTCAACGCCGCCGGCTGGGACCGCACGCAGCCCTTCGTCGACGCCGACCAGGCCTTCCTCGACAAGGTGCTCGGCATCAACCTGCTCGGGCCGGTACGCCTCACGCGCGCGCTTTTCCCGGCCATGATCGCCAACGGCGGCGGCAAGATCGTATTCGTGTCGAGCGACGCCGGCCGGGTCGGCAGCCTGGGGGAGACGCCCTACTCGGCGGCCAAAGGCGGCATCATCGGCTTCACCAAGTCGCTGGCGCGCGAGGGCGCACGCCACAAGATCACCGTCAATTGCGTCTGCCCCGGCCCCACCGACACACCGCTGTTCCACGCCAACCCCGAGCGCATGCGCGAGGCGTTGCTGAAGGCCATACCCTTCCGTCGCCTGGCCAAGCCCGAGGACATCGCCGGAGCCATCCTGTATTTCGCCGGGCCGACGAGCGACTACGTCACCGGACAGATCATGAGCGTCAGCGGCGGCCTGACCATGGCCGGCTGAACCCCGAGGCAACCGCGGCGGCCGGCTTACCCGGCCGCTGCAACAGCTCATGCAGCCGACATCGCGCCCTTCGCGTTCTCTCGTCCTGACACGGATCGCGTGGGGCATTGGCGCGGTGCTCATCGGCTATATCGCCGCCGCCTACTTCATCGCCCCCGCCCTGTGGTCGCGTTACGAGCACCGGCCGGGCTTTGCCGCCCGCCCCATGGTGACGACCACCGCGCAGGGCATTCCGGGCGATCCGATCAACGTCGGGCTCGAGGGCTCGCGCCGGGAGGTCGTGGCCGCGATGACAAGGGCCGGCTGGCACCCCGCCGATCCCGTCACCCTGAAGACCAGCCTCGAGATCGGTGTCGATGTGGTGTTGCAGCGACCGTATGCCGACGCGCCGGTCAGCAGCCTGTTCTACGAGGGCCGGCGGCAGGACCTCGCCTTCGAGGTGGCCGCAACGCGCAGCCCGGCGCGGCGGCACCACGTCCGGTTCTGGCTGACAAAAGAGCGCGGCACCAGCGGTCGCGAACTGTGGCTCGGCTCGGCGACCTTCGACCGGAGCGTCGGGCTCAGCCACGACACGGGGCAGATCACCCACCACATCGACCCCGACGTTGATCGCGAGCGCGACTTCCTCATGCACGCGCTGGCGGACGCCGGTGCCCTGTCGGGCATCTCGCTGGCGCCGGGCATCGGGCCGACATTGCGGGGGCGCAACGGCGGCGGCGATCCCTACTATACCGATGGCGACGTGATGATCGGCATCGTCGTGGCCTATCCTGGGCCGTCGACACGCCCCGCGGGCCACGCCTTGCGGCCGGCTCCCGCACATCGCGACCGGCTGTGGTCGATCCTGATCGCCGCTGGTCGTGCCCTGCACCTCCTGCCGCGATCCGCCCATGACAGCGGCTGAAGCCGCGCGCCGGCCGCGGCGGGTGGCGAACGCTGCGTTGGCACCGCCGCCGGGGGTGGTCTACTGTCGAGCTGCATGCACCAGGTTCCGCTCGAGCGTCGCGGGAAAGTGCCCATGAAGATCCATCTGCCGGAGAAGCGCGTCGCGGCCTCGCGCGGGCTGTGGGCGGACCGGCTGCCGATCGACGCCCTCGATGCGGCGATGACGCGCGCACCCCAGAGGGCCGCCTTCGTCGGCCGCAACAGCGCGCTGGGGCGTGAAATCCGCCTCACCTATGCGGAGCTCGGCGACCGGGTGAACAGGATCGCCGCCGGACTCGTGGAACGTGGCGTCGGCAAAGGCGATGTGGTGGCCTTCCAGTTGCCGAACTGGTGGGAGTTCACCGCGCTCTTCTTCGCCTGCAGCCGCATCGGCGCCGTCGCCAACCCGTTGATGCCGATCTTCCGCCAGCGCGAGCTGCGCTTCATGATGGGCTTTGCGGAGGCCAAGGTGGCTGTGGTGCCGGCTATCTGGCGCGGCTTCGACCACGCAGCCATGCTGCAGGAGATCCGCGCCGATCTGCCGAATCTCGAGCACGTCTTTGTGGTGGGAGGCACAGGCGAGAACGCGTTCGAGCGCGTCTTCCTGGACCGGCCGGCGCCTTCGACAGTGGCCGCTTCGCGGCCCACACCCAACGACGTCGTGGAGCTGATCTACACATCCGGCACATCGGGCGAGCCCAAGGCGGTCATGCACACCGCCAACACCGTGCTGGCGCCCGCGCAGTGCTTCATCGACGACATCGGGCTCACCTCGCGCGACATCATCTTCATGGGCTCGCCGTACGCGCACCAGACGGGCTTCCTCTACGGCATGCTGATGGCGGTGCTGCTCGGCACGACCACCGTGGCGCTCGACGCATGGTCGCCGGCAGAGGCGGTGCCTCTGATCGAGCGCGAGGGAGTCACCTTCTCCATGGGCTCCACGCCGTTCCTGTCGGACATGGTGAACCTGCCGGAGGAGTCCCGTGCGCGCGTCAGCCGCACGCTGCGCACGTGGGTTTGCGCAGGCGCTCCCATCCCGCGCATCCTGGTGCAGCGGGCCAAGGCCGAGATGAACCTCGATGTGCTGTCCTGCTGGGGCATGACGGAGAACGCCGGCCTCACCATCACGCGCAAAGGCGATTCTGAGTCCAAGGTGTTCGAAACGGACGGCCGGGCGCTGCCCGGCAACGAGGTGCGGGTGGTGGACGACGACAAGCGGCCCGTGCCGCCCGATACCGTCGGCCATCTGCAGGCGCGCGGCATCACGCACTTCGTCGGCTACCTGAAGAAACCGCACCTCAACTCGATCGACGACGATGGCTGGTTCGACACCGGCGATCTCGCGCGCATGGATGCCGACGGCTACATCCGCATCGTCGGCCGCACCAAGGACGTCATCATCCGCGGCGGCGAGAACATCCCCGTGGCCGAGGTGGAAGACCTCGTCTATCGCCATCCGAAAGTGGCCGAGTGCGCCATCGTTGCCATGCCGGACGCGCGGCTCGGCGAGCGTGCCTGCGCGTTCGTCACGCCGAGGCCCGGCATGTCGCTCGATCTGGCCGAGCTCACCCGGTTTCTCGCCGAACAGGGCATGGCCAAGCCCTATTGGCCCGAGCGGCTGGAGCCGATCGCCGATATGCCGCGCACGCCGTCCGGCAAGATCCAGAAGTTCAAGCTGCGCGAGCTCGCCGCCAAGCTCGCCGTCTAGCGGAGCGACACGCCCGATCGGAAGCTCCATGCCCGCCAGCCCCGCCGTCGAGATCGTCTACTGCCGGCTGTGCGGCTGGGGCCTGCGCGCCGGCTGGATGGCGCAGGAGCTGCTGGCGACGTTTGCAGCCGAGGTCGGCTCCGTGACGCTGACGCCCGACGCCACGGGCGGCGTCTTCGAGGTGCGCGTCGAGGGGGTGACGATCTGGTCGCGCAAGGACATGGGCCGTTTCCCCGAGATGCGCGAGATCAAGCAGCTCGTGCGCGACCGCATCGCTCCCGGCCGCTCGCTGGGTCATTCGGACGGCCGCTGATCGACGGAACGCCACCGATAGCGATCGCATTCGCTTGCGGGCGGTGAAATCTGCGTGCGATACACGGGGCTCAGGCAAGACCTCTGCAGGACGTGTCTCATGCTCCAGCGCAGCCGCGATACCACCGAGACCGCCCTGGAAAGGATACTGTTTGCCAGCCGCTGGCTGCTGGCTCCGTTCTATCTCGGCCTCGCCATCAGCGTCGCCATCCTGTTGATCAAGTTCGTGCAGGAGCTGTTCCACCTGGCGCAGAAGGCGCTCATCGCCACGGAGGCCGCGACGATCCTCGGCGTTCTGAGCCTGGTCGATCTGGCGCTCACCGGCTCGCTGCTGCTGATCGTGATCTTCTCGGGCTACGAGAATTTCGTCTCCAAGATCGACCATTCCAAGCACCGCGACTGGCCGGAGTGGATGGGCTCCATCGATTTCACGGGCCTCAAGCTGAAGCTGCTGAGCTCGATCGTGGCCATCTCCGCCATCCAGCTCCTCAAGCAGTTCATGGACGTCAAGGCTGCCTCGGACCGCGAGCTCATGTGGTATGTCATCATCCACGTGGTGTTCGTCGTCTCGAGCGTGCTGCTGGCCCTGTCGGACAGGATCAGCGGCGAGTCCAAGGCAGCCGGCGCCCCCGCCAAGGCCGCCGCGCAGGGACCTGACGCCGGCCGGGCCTGACAG
Organism: Hyphomicrobiaceae bacterium; assembly: GCA_035253505.1. Lineage (GTDB taxonomy): Bacteria > Pseudomonadota > Alphaproteobacteria > Rhizobiales > Hyphomicrobiaceae > AWTP1-13. The sequence continues at coordinate 1,083 of DATFCC010000231.1, read as the reverse complement.
GCGCGACGGCGGCTGAGCGGATCGGCCATGGCCACCGTGCTCGTTTTCGGAGGGTACGGCGCCTTCGGCGGCCGCGTCGTCGAACGGCTGGGACGGGAGCGGAAGGTCGCACTCGTGGTAGCGGGCCGATCGCTCGACCGCGCGCGCGATTTCGCGCAACAGGTGCAGTCCCGCGCGCGAGCGAAGGTCTCCGCCGTCCGTCTGGATGCCGGCCAGGTCACGGCAGGCGATCTCGCGCCGATCGCCCCGCTCGTCGTCATCAACGCGTCGGGACCCTTCCAGCGGCAGGACTACCGCGTGGCCCGCGCCGCCATCGCCGCCGGCGCCCACTACATCGACCTTGCCGACGCGCGCGCGTTCGTGACGGGCATCGGCACGCTCGACGCCGAAGCGCGCGCCGCCGGCGTGCTGGTCGCCAGCGGCGCAAGCACCGTGCCCGCGGTTGCCGCTGCTGTGATCGATGCGGAGGGCGCGAAATTCCAAGCGCTGGAGAGCGCGACGATCGTCATTGCGCCCGGCAACAGCTTCGATCCGGGGCTGGCGACGACCCAGTCGATCCTGAGCACGCTCGGCCGGCCGTTCTCGTCTGAGACCACCGCCCCCGGCGCGGGCGCACGCATGCACGGCTGGCAGAACCTGCACCGCCGGATACTGCCGGGGCTCGGCGCTCGCTGGCTCGGCGCGTGCGAGACGCCAGACCTCGACCTGCTGCCGCAACGCCATCCGGGCTTGCGCCGCGTGGAGGTCTATGCCGCACTCGAGGTTGCCGCATTTCATCTCGGCCTGTGGGCGCTCTCATGGCTGGTGCGCGGTAGACTCGTGCACGAACCTGAGCGCCTGGCAGCGCCGCTGCTGCGCGCCAAGCACGCCTTGCGGTTCCTCGGCTCCGATGTGGGCGGCATGGTCGTGACGCTCGAGGGCAAGGGCCGCGACGGCGCCCGGCGGCGCACCGATTGGCACCTCCTCGCCCGCGGCGGCCACGGGCCGTATGTTCCGGCCATGGCATCGGTCATCCTCGCAAAGGCGCTGGTGGCGGGAACGCTCAAGGTGCGCGGCGCCATCCCCTGCCTGGGGCTCTTCACG
>DATFCC010000230.1:0-3214 GCA_035253505.1 Hyphomicrobiaceae bacterium | reverse complement strand
GCGAGACGCGTCGCAGCGATACGGGGCGAGACGGATTGCCCAACCCAAGGGCAGCCAGCCCCTAGGCGCCACGCCGCTCCAGCATCGCCGCGATCGCGTCGGCGCCCAGCCCGGCTGCCTGCAACACCTCGTGCGTGTGCTCGCCGAGCGCCGGCACGCGCGGCCCGGCCGCCACCGCGGCAGCCGACATGCGAAACGGCGGATTGAGCGCCTTGAATGCGCCGCCCGCATCCTGCACCTCGGCAAACGCGTTGCGATGGGCGAGTTGCGGGTCGCCCATGGCCTCGCGCACGGTGCGGTAGGCGGCCGCCGGCACCGAATTGCGATCGAGAGCTGCCTGGCACTCGGCACTCGTCAGGCGCCGCGACCAGGCTTCGAACTCGTCCATCAGCTCGCCCCAGTTGGCGCGCCGGTCGAGGTAGGCGGCGAAACGCGGATCCTCGATCCAGTCGCGCCGGCCGGCCGCCGCCGCCATGCCCTGGAATGTGCGCTCGCTTGCCACCGCCAGGTTGAGAAAGCCGTCAGCCGTGGCCACCGGCCCGAAGATCGGCCGCTTCGGCGGCGGCGGCACCTCGAACTGCGCCGTCTGCAGCTCGCTCAGGGTCAACGACAGCATGCTCTCCAGCATGGACACGTCGATGTGCTGGCCCTTGCCGCTCGCGTGCCGCTGACAGAGCGCCGCGGCAATGGCGCCGAACGCATAGGTGCCCGAGACGACGTCGGCGACATAGACGCCGCAGTAGTCGGGTGTGGTGCGGCCCTGCTGGTAGGCGAGGTTGGCGAGGTCGAACCCGGAGGTGGCGTGGATGACCGGCGCATAGGCCGGCAGGTCGGACGACGGTCCCGTCTGCCCGTAGCCGGAGATCGAGCAGAAGACGAGGCGCGGGTTCTCGGGCGCGAGCCTGGAGTAGTCCAGCCCCAGCCGCCGCATGACACCGGGCCGGTAGTTCTCGACCAGCACGTCCGCCGTGGCGGCGAGGCGGAGTGCCGCCTCTATCGCGCGGGGGTGCTTGAGATCGAGCACGACGCTGCGTTTTCCCGCGTTGAGCTGGCCGAAGTAGGTGCTGGCGCCGCTGCGCAATGGCGGGCGCGTGCGCATCATGTCGCCCTCGGGGGCTTCGACCTTGATCACGTCGGCGCCGAGGTCGGCCAGCATGCGCGTGCAGTGCGGCCCGGCGATGGTGGTGGTGAAATCGAGCACCCGCAGGCCCGTGAATATGCGCTCCATTGATTTCCTCCCCTCGCCACTCGTCGGCGCGCCGCCTTGCCCGGCCCGGTGCGTCACGGACCTGCTGCCAGCAGCTCGCGGATGCGCGGGATGTGCTCGCGTCCCCAGTAGAGATCGCCATCCTCGAGGAGGAAGCTCGGGACGCCGAACACTCCCGCGGTTTCCGCCTCGACTCGAATTCTCTCGAGATCGCGAGCCCCCTCCCCGGCCAGGAAGGCCGCAAAGCCCGCTCCGTCGCCACCGCACGCACCGATCAGGTCAGCCAGCGCCGTCGCGTCCTCGATATCGAGCTCGCGCTTCCAGAAACGCTCGAACACGCGGTCGTTGTACGGCCGGAAGATGCCGCATCGCTTGGCATAGAGCAGACCGACGTTCGCCAACGAGGAATCGAAGATCTTTCTCGGCCCGCGGAGCGTGATGCCGCGCCGGTTGGCCTCGCGACGGCAGTCCAGGTAGCTGTAGCGGACGCGCCGCCACTGATGGGCGTTTCGGCTCTGGGCGACGACGTTGCCTCTCTCGTCGAGCGTGGCGCTACCGAGATAGGCCGGGATGTCGAGCGTGTAGGGCAGCCAATCGATGGCGACGCCGCACTCCTGCTCCAGCTCGTAGACGAGATCCTTTGCCAGAAACGCGTAGGGGCTCTTGTAGTCGCTGTAGAGCCTGATTGTCGACCGTGACATGTCTTCCAATCCTGCCCTGCCGTGCCCTCGGAAATCCGTGGGCAGCCGCGCCGCATGCCGGCGATGGGGCCGCTCGGAGCTTAGCTGGCAGCAGGGCCGCAGGCCAGAATACCGTCGCGGCCGGCAGCGCCAAACTCCGCGACCGCGGTTGGTTCGGCAGGCCCGGCATGTGACGCGGGCCCGCGACGCAAGGATGGCGACATCGTCCCTTGCCCGGCGAAGGGCCGGCCGCACGCGCCATCATGGCACCGAGTGAGATGCCCGGCGCAGGCAGGGCCCGTTGTGCGGATTGCCCCCTATGCAGTTGCGGAGGGTGGATGCGCGGCAGCGATGCTTGCCGAGCCGGGGGCGCTTCGCCACTGTGTCGGCGACCGGACGCATGCAATCGGGGAGGATCATGAAGGTCTCGCTGTTCTACCTGCCGTCGCTCGGCAGCAAATCCGACATCGAGGCCGGCATGGCCGGCATGCGCGGAGACCTCTATCAGCAGATGCTGCGCGAGGTGTCGGAGCAGTGCCGCCTCGCCGACGACCTGGGCTATGACTCCGTCGCCTTCACCGAGCACCACTTCCACATCGAGGGCTTCGAGGTCTCCAACAACCCGGTGCTGCTCGACCTGTATATCGCCATGCAGACGAAGCGGCTGCGCGTCGGCCAGCTCGGCATCGTGCTGCCGGCATCCAACCCGATCCGCGTGGCCGAGGACATCGCCATGCTCGACCATATGTCGGGCGGCCGCGCCAACGCCGGGTTCGCGCGCGGCTATCAGCGCCGCTGGGTCGATGTCATGGCCCAGCACGCGCACGGCATCCAGGGCGCCCTGCCGCACCAGCACGACGAGATCGACGCCGCCAACCGCGCCGCCTTCGAGGAGTGCTTCCAGATCATCAAGAAGTGCTGGACCGAGGAGATGCTCTCCTTCCAGGGCAAGTTCTGGAAAATCCCGCCGGGCGAGACGCCCTGGCCGCTCGAGACCACCGCCAAGTGGGGAAAGGGCGTCGAGAACGGAATCCTCAAGGCCGTCGGCGTGGTCCCCAAGCCGTTGCAGAAGCCGCATCCGCCGATCTTCCAGCCGTTCGCGTCATCGGAGAACTCGATCCGCTGGTGCGCCAGGAACGGCGTCACCGCCATCCTGCCGCCGATGCACGAGACGATCGAGAAGAACCTGTTCGAGGTCTACGCCTCGGTTTCAGGGCGCAAGCTCGGTGACGGCATGGGCATGCTGCGCGACATCATCATCGCCGACACGGACGAGGAGGCGCGCGAGATGTGGGTCAACTCGGCCACATTCGCCGGCAATGCCTGG
>DATFCC010000229.1:0-3711 GCA_035253505.1 Hyphomicrobiaceae bacterium | reverse complement strand
GACCTGGAGGGCTGAGCCGCGCCTCGCCGTCCTGGAGATGTGGCGCGACGGCATTATCCCCTTCAGCCACGTCGAGAATGTTCTGGATCACTGGTACGACCCGCCGCACGACTGGGGCAACAAGACCGCTTGGAGGCTCTTCAACGCCGCCACGTTCTACCTCAACTAGATGGAACGCGTCGCCGAGGACCCCGCTGCACCACCCGCCTTCACGATCTCGTCGATGGAGTGTGCGAAGCAGCTTGAGAACATTCCGGCAACATTTTACAGCCGCCTTCCGCGCGGCCTGGGTGGATTCCGGAACGAAGCGCAACGGGTTAAGCGAAGCGGATCCGCACGTCTCTGCCAAGCTCCCCGAGCAGCGCCTGCAGCGGGGTGAGGAAGCCGAGGCACTTCCGCGGCGTCAGGTTGTGGCTCAGGACGATGCCCTGCAGCTCCGCGTCGGTGAGAGCGTCAAGGTCGAGGTCCCGAGGCAGGTCGCGGCGCAGTCGGCCGTTGGCGTTCTCCACCGCGCCTTTCTGCCAGGAGGCGTAAGCATCACGGCTTGAGCAGCGAAGCTGATCAAGGGTCGCCATGGCACAGGCGCTCGCGAGCAGGCCGTGCCGGGCGAAGGCGGTGTCGTTGTCGAAGGTGATGGACGCGCGTAGACGCGGGTCGAGCCGCCGGAACACCGCCATCATCACCGCCACGGTCTCGGCCGCCGATTAGCCGGCGAGACGGGCGGCGAGCACCAAGCGGGTCTTGCGCTCCTTCAGCACCAGCACGGGTCGGGCCCGCCGGCAGATCAGCAGATCGCCCTCCCATGTGTGGATGCCCCTTGTGATGCAAGATGGTTTTCGAACGGCGCGGGCGTGTGATCGGATGCGGTCATGTGTCAGGCCTCAAGGTGCGGCCTTCGCCATGCCGCGGGCCGGTATGGAGATCCGTGGATCAGGTCCAAATCAATGCCGCGAGCGCTGAGCTCTCTGGGAGGGCCTGGTTTTCCCGATCCCGATCTGGCCGATCGTTTTGCCCTTACCGTTCGTTGACCTCCTCACACCCCCGCCGTACCAGTCGACCCGCCCTTATCAGGCGACGCCGACCGGATCCCGGTAAGGTTCACCTTTCGCCAGCATGGCCCAGACTGACCGGGCCATCTTGTTCGCGAGCGCGATGGCGACCAGCAGGCGCGGTTTGCGCGCGAGCATGCGGGCCAGCCATGACCCTGCCGGCGCACCTTTGGCTAGCGCCCATCTGATGCGTGTCATGGCGCCGATGATCAGCAGCCGCCGGATATCCCGCTGGCCCATCTTGGAGGTACGTCCCAGGATGTGCCGGCCGCCGGTCGAGCGCTGCAGGGGAACAAGGCCAACCCAGGCCGCAAAGTCCCGGCCGCGGCGGAAGCCCGTCATCTCCGGCGCGAAAGCCTTGATCGCCGTGGCGCCGATCGGGCCAATCCCCGGCATCGTCTGAAGCCGAACTGTCGTCTCCTCAGCGGCGGCGACCTTGCGCAGGGTCTTCTCCAGCGTGGCGACCTGCTCGGAGCAGGCGTCGATCTGCTCGAGGTAGAGCTGCCCGATGGACCGGACGAGAGGTGGGAGCTCGGTCTCCGGATCGGTGAGGGCGGCCTTGAGCTTGGGCAGGAATGCGAGGCCGGAGGCTTCGACGATCCCGTATTCGGCGAGGTGCCCGCGCAGCGCATTGATCAGCTGGGTTCGCTGCCCGACGAGCAGGTCCCGGGTGCGGAAGATCATGGCGTGCGATTGCTGCTCCACGGTCTTCACCGCGACAAAGCGCATGGTGGGACGAACCGCGGCTTCCGTGATGGCCTCCGCGTCGGCGGCGTCGTTCTTGTGACGCTTGACGAACGGCTTCACGTAGATCGGCGGGATGAGACGGACCTCGTGCCCGAGCTCGCCGATCTCCCGACCCCAGAAGTGGGCCGTGGCGCAGGCTTCCATAGCGACGACGCAGCGGGGCTGGCGGGCCAGGAAGGGCAGGACCTGGGCCCTCGAGAGCCTCTTGCGGAAAGCGAGCCTGCCGTCAGCACCCGCACCGTGGAGCTGGAAGACCCGTTTGGCGAGATCGATGCCGATGATGGTAACCTCGTCCACGGATGCCTCTCCCTTCCTGGTGGCTGTTTGCATCACCACCATGGCACGACGCGATGCCGGCGGGCGGGGCATCCACTCCATCAATGCCCGACTTCCTTGCGCTCCTGGACGGCCTCGGGCCGGTCGTGGATGGACGCCCGCCCGGCGATGGTGGAGCGCGGCTCACGAGCCCGCCTCCGCCCCCGCTTGGCCCGCCCACGCGGCAGCAGCTTCCAGAGCTTCTCAGCCTTCTGCCCGGGACGGTGGAGGAAGGCGTAGATGGTCTCGAGCGACACCGCGCGGAGCCCGCGCTCCTCGCCGCGCTTGAGCCAGCCGGCGATCTGCTCGGGCGTCCACCCTTCCAGCAGGCGCTCGCGCACGAACCGGGCGAGCTTGGCGTCACGCTCCAAGATCGCCGGCCGCTGGCGACGTTCGAGGTAGCAGCCCTCGGCGTGCACCGGCAGGTAGCCGCCCCTCGGCAAGGCGTTGCGCCGCAGCTCGCGGCCGACGGTCGAGGATGCATCGCGCCGCGATGCATCGGCCAAGCCGCCCCGCAATCGCCCGCAAGCTCAGCCCCTCGGCTTTGAGCGCGGCCAGCCGCTCCCTCTCATCCAGCCTCAGATGCGTCCCGCCCGACATCGCTCCATCCCGAATTGCCGTTCCCGGCCAGGGCCTTACCATAAGGACCCGGGATGTTGCGCTTCACGCCGGACTCCGCCAGGGCTTGAGCAGGTTGGCTACAGGATGGCCGATAACGCAGCCGATGGTACAGATTTACGACCGGACGTGAGCGTTGGTCTTAGAGCCTGCCTGAAACCCTCATGGCTGGAGATTTCGCTGGAGGCGCATGCCGATCATGAACACCGAAGCCAGGACCGTCATGTGGCGTGAGGCGTCGTGGCTCATCTCATCATCGACGCGCAGGCGGCGGTAGCGCTGCAGGCAGCCAAAGGTCTGCTCGACCTTCCAGCGGCGGGGCTCGACCTGGAAGCCCTGGCGGCCGCAGGTGCCGACCAGCTCGGGGGTGACGCCATGGGCACCGAGGAAGCCGGCTGGATCATCACCGGCGAAGGCGCGATCCAACCAGACCAGCAGCAGAGAAGCGTGGGCGTCGAGATCGGGGGCGAGGGCGCGCAAGGCATCGCGGTCCTGCACATCGGCCGACACCACGCGCACGCCGAGCGGATCGCCCTGGGTGTCAACCAGCAGCACGCGCTTCCTGCCCTTGACCTTCTTGTTGGCGTCATACCCGCGCGGGCCGCGCTGCGGGCCGGTTTTCATGCTCTGCGTGTCGATGATCGCCGCCGTCGGCCGGCGTTTGCGGCCATTCGCGAGACGGCGGCAAGCGACCAGGACGCGCAGCGCGCGGTCCAGCACCGCCCGCCGCCGCCAGCCCATCAGCCGGCTCCAGACGGTCTGGTGCGGTGGCGAGCCGGGCGGCAGCCGCCGCCAGGCGCGGTCGTCGCGGGCGACGTGCCACAAGGCCTGCAGCATGGCGAGGGTCGGCCAGACCCGCGGCCGGCCGACCGGCGAGGGCGGATCGATCGCGTCGATCGTCGCCGCCAAGCGGACAAGCATGCCCCGGCGCACGACCTCTTGGATCGCCGGCGCGTACCGGCGCCGGTCCTCGGTCGTCCAT
>DATFCC010000228.1:0-6257 GCA_035253505.1 Hyphomicrobiaceae bacterium | reverse complement strand
CGCCGCGAGCGATCTTGTCGACATTCTCCATGCCCTCGATCACCTCGCCCCAAAGCGTGTACTGCCCCGTAAGCTGGCGGCAACCGGCGCCGAAGCAGATGAAGAACTGGCTGTTGGCGCTGTTCGGGTTGGCGGTGCGCGCCGCACCCACGCTGCCCCGCTTGAACTCCTCCTGCGTGAACTCGGCCGGAATGTCGGGGAGCTTGGAGCCACCCGTGCCCGTGCCCGTCGGATCGCCCGTCTGGGCCATGAAGCCGGCGATCACCCGATGGAAGATGATGCCGTTGTAGAAGCCGTCCTTGGCGAGGCGCTTGATCTGGGCCACGTGCTTCGGGGCGAGATCGGGCCTCAGCCGGATGACGATGCTGCCCTTCGATGTCTCGATGACGAGGGTGTTGGCAGGGTCGGGTGCCTGGGCGCGGACCGGGCCTGCAAGAGCGAAGCAGACGAGCGCGAGGCTCAGGGCGAAGCGGATCACGAGGGGCTCCAGATTTGTGGGTGGGGGCCGATCGGTCAGCGAATGACAATCGGGTTGTGGCCTTTCTGGGGCGGGCGCGCAACCTCAAACCCGGCTGGCCCTACGACCGGCCCTTGGCCGCCTTCGACCTGAGCCTGCGCGCAACCGCCGCGGAGACGAACTCGGATACATCCCCGCCCATCAGCGCGATCTGCCGCACCAGGGTGGCGGTGATGTGCCGAACTCCGGGGCTCGCCGGCAGGAACACCGTATCGATGTCGGGAGCCATGGCGCCGTTCATGCCGGCCATCTGCATCTCGTAGTCGAAGTCCGTCCCGTCGCGCAGGCCGCGGAAGATGAGCGTGGCGCCGGCCTCCCTGGCGGCATCGACGGTCAGGTTGGCGAACGTGACGATGTCGATCCTGGTGCCGGTCTTCTTGGCGAGGCCCGCGGTCTCCGCCCTGAGCATGTCGATCTTCTCCTCGGCGGAGAAGAGCGGCGTCTTGCCCGGATGCACGCCGATGCCGATGACGAGCGTATCGACCATGCGGGATGCGCGCGCGATCACGTCCATATGCCCGTCGGTGACGGGATCGAATGAGCCTGAGGTGAAGCCGATGCGTTTCATGGGGGATGAGCCTGCTCCGCCTCAGCCACTATCACGGTCGCCGGGCCAGGGCCAGCGCCAGCCCTCCGAGCAACAGCAGCACGCCTGCAGCGCCATCGAGCAGACGCAGGCGCGCCGCGCCGAGCGTGGAGCGCGCGCGGGCAAACGCCAGCGTATAGCAGACGTCGACGAGCGCCAGCACGACAACGAACAGAACGGCCAACAGGGAGAGCTGCAGCACCGCATCTGCGGCGGGATCAATGAACTGCGGCAGGAACGCGCCCAGAAAGAGCAGCACTTTCGGATTGGAGAGAGAGACGAGCAGGCCCTCGAAATAGAGGTTGGCCCCGGCCTTGCGCAAGGGCAGCGGCAATCCCCCGGCGCGGCGGCGGAGCTGCCACAGCGTCCGCGCGCCCAGATAGACGAGATAGAGCGCGCCGACCCAGCGGATGATGTCGAACCACTCGGACATGAACACCATCACCGAGGTCATGCCGAGCGCCGCACCCGCGACCAGCAGCGCCAGCCCGGTGGTGGTGCCGGCCAGGGTGACCAGCCCGGCGCGCAGGCCGCTGGTCAGCGTGCTGGCGAGGATCAGCGACATGTTCGGGCCGGGTGTCAGGCCCAGCAAAATGCAGGTGGCGACGAAGGCGACCAATACTTCCGGCGACATGCGGGTCCTTTGCTGTCGGTTGCGGTTGGCCGATCTGTGGGTGGAGCTGTCGCGGCATCACAGGCGGGAGCCGACGATCACGGATTGTTGATCAGCCCTCTGCTTTCGTGACGATCCAGGCACACTGCCCCTGCGTATCGTCCGGTGGCTGGCATCATGTGGGAGGAGACCATGAGGCTTGTGCATGTGCTGTCGCTGGCGGGACTCGCCGCCATAACCGTCACGGTTGCCGTCCATGCCGGCGGCGACAAGGTGATGTTCCCCGAAAACTACGCCAAAGGGGTGCTTTACGCCACAGTCGATCGCGCCGACAACAAGCAGTATCGCGAGCTCTACGCACCGAAGGACGCGATCGACGCCGTCAAGGCCGGCAAGCCCATCCCGAGCGGCACCGTGATCACGATGGTCAACTACAAGGCCAAGCTCAACGCCGCCGGTGAGCCGGAGAAGGATGCCAACGGGCGATTCATCAAGACTGACGAGATCGCCGGCATCGCCGTGATGGAGAAACGGGCCGGCTGGGGCGCGGAGTACAGCGACGACATTCGCAACGGCGAGTGGGAATATCAGGCCTTCAAGGCCGACAAGACCGTCAATGACAAGGCCAACCTGAAGAATTGCTTCACCTGCCACAAGCCCTACGACAAGCAGGACTTCGTGTTCTCCTTCGACAAGATGAAGGCAGCGCAGTAGCTCGCATACAGGGGTCAGGCCATGCGGCCTGACGCGGGTGCGATCGAGGCCAGGAAGCTCGCCAGCAGCCGGTTGGTCTCGGCGGGTGCGTCGATCTGCGGGAAGTGGCCGATGCCGGGAAGTACCTCGATGCGGGCCGCGGGCACCTTGGCGCGGATGAAATCGAGATAGGGCGTCGTCTGCCCCGCCGACATCGGCGCCCGCTCGCGCTTTTCGTTGACGTAGGTGGTCTGCAGCACGAACAGCGGCTGCTTCAGCCGCTCGAGGCCGGCGCCCAGCGCCTCCTGGTCGTGGCGTATCATCGAGGACAACAGCGCCCGGCCGACAGCCTCGGGCAATGCGCCCGCGCGACGCATCACGGCCGCCTTCGCGACGGGATCGCTGGCCGGCGTAAACATCTGCTCGAACATGCCGCCGATCACGGCCGCATACTCACCCGCCGCGAACCGGCTCTCCAGCACCTGCAGCGCCTGGCCTGCAAATCTACTGCCGTCGAGCAGGCAGACACCGGCGACATGCTGCGGCACGCGCAAGGCCGCCTCCACGACGACCCGGCAGCCCATGCTGTGCCCCACGATCAGCGCCGGAGCGAGCGAGCGCGAGCGCAAGAGTTCCGCGACTGCCGCGCCGCAGGCCCCGATGCTGGCCGTCCCGGGACCCGCCGGGCTGGCACCGTGCCCGGGAAGGTCCACCGCCAGCGTCGCATGCCGGGGTGAAAAGTGCTCGACCTGCGCCCGCCAGTCCGCATGGCTGCAGGCAAAGCCATGGACGAAGACGATCGGCGGCGAGCCGCTCCCGGACGTCACGTGGTGGATCAACGCCATCGTTCTGCCTCGCGCTGCGCTCGGGTGCGGGGTCAGCTCCCGCCTTGGGCATCCTCGTCGGTCTCGCCGGCGTCGGCTGCACCGTTGCCGTTGCCGTCCTCGGATACACGCTCGACGGAAACGACTTTCTCGTCATCCTCGGTCTTGAAGATACGCACGCCCTGCACGCTGCGCGCGGTGATGCGAACGTCGTCGACGGGACAGCGAATCAACTTGCCGCCGTTGGTGACCAGCATGATCTGGTCGCTCTCCTCGACCGGGAAAGAGGCGACGAGCCGCCCGTTGCGGTCGTTGACGATCATGGCGACGAGCCCTTTGCCGCCACGGCCGGTGATGCGGTAGTCGTAGGAGGATGACCGCTTGCCGAAGCCGCGCTCGGAGACCGTGAGCACGAACTGCTCGTGCGCCGACAGCTCCGCATAGCGCTGCGGCGACAAATCGACGGCCTCGGCGCCTTCCTCCGCCTCCACCTCCGCCGCCTCGGTTGCCGCACCTTCCACCGCCTCGACACCCTGCGAGCGGCGCACCGCGAGCGCCTGCTTGAGATAGGCGGCGCGCTCGCCCGGCGAAGCATCGACGTGGCGCAGGATGGCCATCGAGATGACCTCGTCATCTCCATCCAGCCGGATGCCGCGCACCCCGGTTGAATCGCGGCCTTTGAACACGCGCACGTCGCCCACCGGGAACCGTATGCAGCGGCCTTGCGCCGTGGTCAGCAAAACGTTCTCCTGGGGCGTGCAGATCGCCACTCGCACGATGCGATCGCCCTCGGCGAGCTTCATCGCGATCTTGCCGTTACGGTTGATATTGGTGAAATCGGCCAGGCTGTTGCGTCGCACGTCGCCATGGCGCGTGGCGAACATGAGCTCCAGCGATCCCCAGGTGGTCTCGTCCTCCGGCAGCGGCAGGATCGAGGTGATGGTCTCGCCCTCGACGAGGGGCAGCAGGTTGACCAGCGCCTTGCCCACCGATTGCGGCGTCGCCGCCGGCAGCCGCCACACCTTCATGCGGTAGACCATCCCGCGCGAGGAGAAGAACAAGACCGGCGTGTGCGTGGACGCCACGAAGAGCTGCGTGACCACGTCCTCCTCGCGGGTCGACATGCCGGCCCGGCCCTTGCCGCCGCGCCGCTGCGCGCGATAGGTGGAAAGCGGAACCCGCTTGATGTAGCCGCGGTGGCTCACCGTGACGACGACATCCTCGCGCTGGATCAGGTCCTCGTCCTCGACCTCGCCCTCCATTTCGACGATCTCGGTGAGGCGCGGCGTGCCGAACTCGGCCTTGAGGTCGTTGAGCTCCTTCTTGATGATGTCGACGATGCGCACCCTCGAGGCGAGGATTGCCAGGTAGTCACTGATCTCCTCGCCGAGCTTCTTCAGCTCGTCGCCGATCTCGTCGCGGCCAAGCGCGGTGAGCCGCTGCAGGCGCAGATCGAGGATGGCGCGCGCCTGCTCGTCCGAGAGGCGGATGGTGCCGCCGGCGGCGATGCGGTGGCGCGGGTCGGCGATGAGCTCCACCAGCGGCCCGATGTCCTTGGCCGGCCAGTCGCGCGCCATCATCTGCTCGCGCGCCTCGGCGGGACTGGGCGCCGCCCGGATCAGGCGGATCATCTCGTCGATGTTGGCCACTGCCACGGCGAGGCCTACCAGCACGTGGGCGCGGTCGCGCGACTTGGCCAGCAGGAACTTGGTGCGCCGGCTGACGACCTCCTCGCGAAACGCCGTGAACGCGGCAATGAAGTCCTTGAGGTTGAGCTGTTCGGGCCGGCCGCCGTTGATCGCCAGCATGTTGGCGCCGAAATTGGTCTGCAGGTCCGAGTGGCGCCAGAGCTGGTTCAGCACCACATCGGCGATCGCATCGCGCTTCAGCTCGATGACGATGCGCATGCCCTCGCGGCTGGATTCGTCCCAGATATTGGCGATGCCCTCCAGCCGCTTTTCGCGCACCTGTTCGGCGATCTTCTCGATCAGGACGCGCTTGTTCACCTGGTAGGGCAAGGCAGTGACGATGAGCGCTTCGCGGTCCTTGCGGATCTCCTCGGTGACCACCTTGGCCCGCAACAGGATGGACCCGCGCCCGCGGTGATAGGCGGCGGCAATGCCGGCCCGGCCGAGGATCATGGCCCCGGTCGGAAAATCCGGGCCGGGTACGATCTGGGCAAGCTCGTCGATGGAGATTTCGGGATTGTCGAGATGCGCGATGCAGGCGTCCACCACCTCGCCCAGATTGTGGGGCGGGATATTAGTCGCCATGCCCACGGCGATGCCACCTGAACCGTTCACCAGCAGGTTGGGGAACTTGGCCGGCAGGACGCCTGGCTCCTTGAGCGAGGCATCGTAGTTCTCGCGGAACTCGACGGTGTTCTTGTCGAGGTCGTCGAGCAGGGCATGTGCGACCTTCGCCAGCCGGCATTCGGTGTAGCGCTCCGCGGCGGGCGGATCCCCGTCGACCGAGCCGAAATTGCCCTGGCCGTCGATCAGCGGCAGGCGCATGGAGAAATCCTGCGCCATGCGCACAAGTGCGTCGTAGATGGCAAGGTTGCCGTGCGGATGGTACTTGCCCATCACCTCGCCGACGACGCGGGCGCATTTGACGTACTTCTTGTTCCAGTCGAGCCCCAGTTCGTTCATGCCGAACAGGATGCGCCGGTGCACTGGCTTCAGGCCGTCGCGCACATCCGGCAGCGCACGCGAGACGATCACGCTCATGGCGTAATCGAGATAGCTGCGCTTCATCTCGTCGGTGATCGAGACGGCGCGAATTTCGCTGCCGCCGCCGGGCGCGCCGCCGCGCGCCGGATTGTTGTCGTCCGCCACTTGCGATACCGCCTAGGTTTGCGTCTGAGATCGAGGCCGGGACGCGCGCGGCCGAGCCGCCGTCTCACGCGCCCAATGGGTAGCCTCGGCCGCCATGATGGGGCGTTGATACAGCACCCAAAGTGCCCTCGCAACGGCACTTTCCACCCCCTCCCGCTAGCTGATAATAATTACGATTTATCAATAT
>DATFCC010000227.1:0-3765 GCA_035253505.1 Hyphomicrobiaceae bacterium | reverse complement strand
GACCGTTTGCATTCGCGCGAGCAGGCTTTCCCGCGCGGCGCCCGAGAAGGTCCTGCTCTACCAGCTTGCAGTGTCAGCCGCATTGTTGCTGCCGCTCTCCTACGCCATGGGCGAGCCGGGCATCGTCCTCCTCGATGCGACCGTGCTTGCGGCATTCGCCTATACGGTCGTTGTGGTGGCGTTCGTGAGCTACGTGGCGTGGTTCTGGCTGGTGCGTACCTATCCGCCGACGCGACTGGCGGCATTCACCTTCCTGTCGCCCGTGTTCGGCGTGGCGGCCGGGGGCATGCTGCTGGGCGAGCCTTTCACGCCGAGCCTGGCGGCGGCCCTGCTGCTGATCGGCTTCGGCATCCTCCTCGTCAACCGGCCGGCGCAGGGCTGAGCGCCCGTCGCGCTCATTCAGGGGTGCGCAAGCGGCCTCGCATTACCGTCGGCAAGGCGACCGCCGAGATCACCAGCGCCACGGCGGCCATATCCAGGCGGCTGACCTCGGTGCCGAGCACGAGGGCCGACAGCGTCGCCCCGAGCGGGGCCGTGAGGCAGCCGAGCAGGCTCATGCGGCCGACGGGCAGATGGCGCACGGCGTAGTTCGACAGGATATAGACGCCGGCCGAAACGATCACTCCCAGGTAGACCAGGACGCTGATCGACAGAGCACTGGCATCGGCGGCCGAGGCGCCCCTCACCGGCATGACGAAAAGCAGAAGGACGGCCACCGCGCAAGCCGAGGTCATCTGCCAGCTCGAGGTGACGAGCGGATTGGCGCCGGCCTGCGCATGGCGGCGCGACAACAGGGAATTCGCGCACGAGGCCAGCACGCCGCTCACGACCAGCAGATCGCCGATGGCGCTGCCGCCGCCGTGGTGCCGCTGGCCCCAGGCCAGCACCAGCGTGCCGCCGAAGGCGATCATTGCCGCCACGATGACGATGGCTTCGATCCTCTCGCCCAGGACGATGCGCCCGAGAATGGGCACGATCAGGGGCGTGAGACCCCAGAACACCGATCCGCTTACCGGCGACGTCATGGTCAGGCCGATGGAGATGAGCAACGTGACGAGCCCCGGCTCGAGCACGCCCATCGCCAGCGGCCGCCAGCCGACATGGCTGAGACGTGCGGTTGCGCGGGTGACCAGCACGAGCGCCCACAACGCGAGCGCGGCCAGCCCGAGCCGGATCAGTACGAAGTCGGTGGCGGCCATCTCGTTGAGGACGAGCTTGCTGCCGGGCATCGCCGACGACCACAGAAGCACGGCACCGAGCATGGCGAGCGTGGCCGTCAGATGGTTGGCGGGCGTCACGTTCACTCCCTGGCTCTCGCTTCGTCAGGCTACGGGACGCGCTGCCTTCGGGAAGCGGGCACCGTTCGGCTGCCATGTCGCAAATCGGCCCGTCCCTTACCACGCCGGCCGTAGCCGGCGCAGCGGAAAGGCCGGGCAAAGAGCTGCACGAGGCGCATGGCCGTGCTTCAATCGCGCGTGCGAGCCGTACGGGCCGGAGCAACGGAGGAGGCCGAGATGGACGAGCGACTGTTCCGCCTGGATGGGCGCGGGGCGATAGTGGTGGGCGCCGCCACCGGCATCGGCCGGGCGATTGCCGCGGCGTTCGGCGCGATGGGTGCCGTGGTCGGATGCGTAGACCGGTCCGCGGACGGTGCGGCGGATACGGCCGCGCGCATCGGAGCCGCCGGCGGCAGGGCCGAGCCCATCGCCTGCGACGTCACGAGCGAGAGCGAGGTGGAGGCCGCGGTGGCGCGGTACCTCGCGGCCTGCGGCAGCCCGCGAGTGCTCGTCAACGGTGCGGCTGCCGACGATCCGACCGGCACCATCCTGGAACTCGCGCCCGCCGAGTGGACGCGGACGCTGGCGGTCAATCTCACCGGCGCCTACCTGATGAGTCGCGCCGTGCTGCCGCACATGATCGCGGCCGGGGGCGGCAGCATCATCCATATCGCCTCGCAGATGGGCCGCGTGGGTGCCGCAGGCCGCCCCGCCTACTGCGCCACCAAGGGCGCCTTGATCCAGCTCGCCAAGGTAATGGCTGCCGACCATGCGGCCCAGAACGTGCGGGTGAACGCACTGTCGCCGGGTGCCGTCGAGACGCGGCGCATGCTCTTGCGCTACGGCGACATGGAGACGGCGCGGCGCACGTCGGGGCCGCTGCATCTTCTCAAGCGGCTGGGACAGCCCGACGAGATCGCCGCAGCCGCCGTCTTCCTCGCCAGCGACGCCTCGAGCTTCATGACCGGCGCAGACCTGCTGGTCGACGGAGGCTATACCGCCGTCTGACCCAGCCATTGAGTTTCCGCCATCGCCGGCTCACACTTGAACGGGCGCGCGCAACGCCCGCCACTGCCAGCCCAGTCCCCAGGGAGGACCGCACATGCTCATCAATCTTGCCGGACGGCGCCTCTACTACACGCTCGAGGGCCCCGAGAACGGGCAGGTCGTGTGCTTCACGCACTCGCTGGCCTCCGACGGCGGCATGTGGGCCGAGCAGGTGCCGCCTCTGCTGGCGGCAGGCTACCGCGTGCTGCGGCTCGACATGCGCGGTCACGGCGGCAGCGATCCCGTCGCCGGCCCCTACACGATGGCGCAGCTCGCCGACGACGTCGCCGCCGCGCTCGATTTCCTCGGCATCGCCAAGGTGCAGTACATCGGCCTGTCGATCGGCGGCATGCTGGGCCAGGCTTTCGCCCTCGCCCATGGCCAGAAACTCATCTCCGCCATGTGGTGCGATACGTCTCCCAAGACCCCGGACGGGGCCCAGGCGGCCTGGGCGCCGCGCATCGAGGCGGTGAAGAAGGCGAACTCGCTCTCCCCGCTCGCCGACCCGACCATGGAGCGTTGGTTCACGGACGCATTCAAGCCGCGCAAGCCGGGACGCTGGAAGGAAATCCACGCCACCATCGCCGGCACGACGGCAGCCGGCTACCTGGGATGCGCTGCTGCCATCCTGGACTTCGATTTCACGCCGAAGCTGGCCACGGTGAAGGTGCCTACCCTGGTCGTGTGCGGCGACAAGGACGAGGGGACCCCGCCTGCGGGCAACAAGAAGATTGCCGAACTCGTTCCCGGCGGCCGCTACGAGGAGATCGCCAACGCCCGCCACTTCCCCAATGTCGAGCACCCCGATGTGTTCAACCGCATCATGATGGGCTGGCTCGGCAAGCACCGCTGAGCCGAGCCCGCGCGTTGGAGCCGAGCTGTGCCGGTCCGCCGGCCGGCCGCGCACCGGTTCGGCTGAAGCCCGGCCGCGACCAAAGGCCACCCAGCGCCCCGGGCTTCATGCGCGGGACCCGTCCATCGACAGCTTCCGGCATTTGCGGACCGTAGGATTCCGCCGCCGACGCTGGCGCCGTGGCACGACGGCGACACGCTGGCATCCAGCGACGATTTCGCCCGCACGAATTATTGACGATCCGTGTCAGGAATCGGCATCCGTGCTTGGCTGAGGCTGGCGCCGACCGGCGCGGATTGGGACCGAGATGATCGCAAGGACGATCGCGTCATTGCTGCGAGCAGGACGGAGGCTGCCTCTTCTACTGCTTGTGGGCGCTCTCATCCTTGGCCTCATCGTGCCGACGGGCGCGCAGGAGCCCTCTCCCTTCACGAAGCTCGCAGGCCGGTGGCTGGGCGACGGGCGGCTCGGCATCACCGGCGGGGCCACCGAGCGCGTCAAGTGCCGCGTCACTTACGTCGTGGCCGATGACGGCCGTCAGGTCAGGCAGACCATTCGCTGCGCCGCCGACAGCGGCAGCGTCGAGGT
>DATFCC010000226.1:0-5949 GCA_035253505.1 Hyphomicrobiaceae bacterium | reverse complement strand
AACGATGTGGTGGCGGTTGCAGGGGGAAAGGTCCGAGCCCGACTGGGCGATGCCGATGATCGGCTTGCCGGAGGAAAGCTCCTCGCGCGTCAGCCCATAGTTCATGTAGCGCTCGAGATAGAGCGCGGTCATGTCGGGGTTGTCGGGATTGTCGAACCATTGCCGCGAGCGCAGCTTCTTGATCTGGGCGGCCGTCGGCTTCTTTCCGTTGGGCATCAGCGCTTCCTCTGCTTCTCGTAGGTTGGGTCAAGCCTAGCGCAGACCCAACGCAAGGCAACACGCGTGAACCTGTGTTGGGTCATCGCTGACGCTCGACCAACCTGCATGGCCGGCTTCACCCCGCAATCAGGCCGCCGTCGACCAGCACCTCTGAGCCGGTCGTGAAGGACGACGCCGGAGACAGCAGCCATACCACCGTATTGGCGACCTCGTGCGGCTGGCCGAGGCGACCGATGGGGATCTGGGCGTTCAGCTTGCTCATCGCCTTGGCTGGGTCGGGGCGACCTTGCACCATGCGGTCCACCATGTCGCCTTTGATGAAGGCCGGATGCACCGAGTTGCACCGCACCGGTGGCCGTTTGCGCGCGCCCGACAGCGCCACCGACTTGGTCAAGAGGCGCACGGCGCCCTTCGAGGCGTTGTAGGCGGCAAGGTTGGCGCCACCGACGATGCCCGAGGCCGAGGAGATGTTGACGATCGACGGCGCCTTGGACCTGGCCAGCAGCGGCATGGCATATTTGCAGCCGAGAAACACGCCGTCGGCATTGACGGCCATCACCTTCCTCCACTCGGAGAACGGCGTCTGCTCGACGTCGCCGGGCGTGCCGATGCCCGCATTGTTGACGAGGCCGTCGAGGCGTCCGTGCGTTGTCGAAATCTTCTCCACCGCTGCCCGCCAGTCCTCCTCGCGCGTGACGTCGAGGGCGATATCGACCTTGCCGCGCGCGGCCAAGTCGCTGCGGACGGCCGTGCCGCCGGCGGCTTCGATGGCGTGGCACATGGCCGTGCCGAGCGTGCCGAGCGCGCCCGTGACGAGCACGATGTGATCCTTGAGCTGCATGGCATCTCCTTCTCGGCTGCCCCCGGCGTCGCCGCGGTAGGGGTAGAGCGCAGCAACCGTGTCTCCCCGGTGGTCCACGCTTTCGCGGACGCGGCCCAGCCGCTACTCTCACGGGCCTGGCGCCACCTGGAGACGATAACAGGTGCGCCGGTCATGTCACGCCTCGGCACTGCCGGCCCTCGATCGGAACGACACATGGCTTCCATTGCCTCTCTCATGACACCGAAGGCCACCTTGCCGGCCGATGGCACCGCCGGCGCGCTGGCGGCCCGTGTCTGGCTGCCGGACTGCGAGGGCCCGGCCGTCGCCGCCGTCCGCGCGGACGGCGTCTACGACATCTCCGCGCTGGCCCCGACCATGCGCGACCTGGGCGAGGCGGCCGAGGCGGTGGCGATCGTCCGCGAGGGGCAAGGGCAGCGCATCGGCTCCCTCGCCGATATCCTCGCCAACACGCCCGAGCAGGGGCGCGATGGCAAAAAGCCTTGGCTGCTCGCGCCGATCGACCTGCAGGCCATCAAGGCGGCCGGCGTCACCTTTCCCTTGTCCATGCTGGAGCGCGTGATCGAGGAACAGGCGCGCGGCGCGCCGGAGAAGGCCGAGGCCATCCGCCGGAGCATCGCCGGCCCGCTCGGCGGCAACCTGGCCAGGCTGGTGCCGGGGAGCGCGGAGGCGCAGGAGCTCAAGCGCGTGCTGATCGAGCAGGGCGCCTGGTCGCAATACCTGGAGGTCGGCATCGGCCCGGACGCGGAGATCTTCACCAAGGCGCAGCCCATGGCCGCCGTCGGCCACGGCATGCAGGCCGGCCTGCACCCCATCTCCACCTGGAACAACCCGGAGCCGGAGGTCGTGCTGATCGTAAACTCGAGAGGCAGCATTGTCGGCGCCACGCTGGGCAACGACGTCAACCTGCGCGACGTGGAAGGCCGCTCGGCCCTGCTGCTGTCGAAGGCCAAGGACAACAATGCATCCGCCGCCATCGGCCCCTTCATCCGCCTGTTCGAGGGAGATTTCACGCTCGACACGGTGCGACGGGTCGAGGTCGCACTCAGCGTGGAAGGCGAGGATGGCTTCACGCTCGATGGGCATTCCTCCATGTCGGCCATCGCCCGCGATCCGGCCGATCTCGTGGCGCAGATGCTGGGGCGGCATCACCAGTACCCCGACGGCGCGGCGCTTTACCTCGGCACCATGTTCTCCCCGGTGAAGGATCGCGGCGCCAAGGGGCACGGCTTTACGCACAAGCCGGGCGACATCACCGCCATCTCCGCGCCGGAGCTCGGCTGCCTCGCCAATCGCATGGCGCTGTCCACCGAAGCCCCGCCGTGGCAGTTCGGCACAGGCGCCCTGATGCGCAACCTTGCGCGGCGCGGACTGCTGTAAGGTTTTTCGGCTAGCGGCAAGCAAGAAAGTCCAACGGACCGACATGACCAAACCGCTCGACGGCCTTCTCGTCCTTTCCCTCGACCAGGCGGTGGCGGCCCCGCTGACGGCCCGCAAGCTGGCCGACGCGGGCGCACGCGTCATCAAGCTCGAGCGGCCCGAAGGCGACTTCGCTCGCCACTACGACTACCTGGTGCACGGTGAATGCACGCACTTCTCCTGGCTCAACCGCGGCAAGGAATCGGTTGTCGCCGACCTCGCCAAGCCCGCGGACAAGGCGTTGTTCGAGGCGATCGTGGCCAAGGCCGACGTGCTTGTGCAGAACCTGAAGCCCGGCGCGCTGGCCAAGCTCGGGTTCGCCACCGAGAGCCTGCGCAAGCGCTTTCCCCGCCTCATCTGCTGCTCGATCTCGGGCTACGGCGACGATGGCCCCTTCCGCGACCGCAAGGCCTACGACCTGCTGATCCAGGCCGAGTCGGGACTGGCCTCGGTCACCGGCGGGCCGGAGGCGCCGGCGCGCGTCGGTGCCTCCATCGTCGACATCTGCACGGGCATGAACGCGTACGAGGCGATCCTGGAGGCGCTGATCGCGCGCGGCCGCACGGGGCAGGGCGCCGACATCCGCGTCTCCATGTTCGACTCGATGATGGAATGGATGGCGGTGCCGATGCTCTACACCGAGTACGGCGCGCCGCCCAAGCGCGTCGGCTTGCGCCATCCCGCGCTGGCGCCCTACGGCGTATTCGAGAGCGCCGACGGGCTGCCGATCCTCATCTCCATCCAGAACGACCGCGAGTGGGCCGTCTTCTGCAGCAAGGTGCTGGAGCAGCCGGACCTTGCCCGCGACCCACGCTTCGCCGACAACTCCGCCCGCATCGCCAACCGGCCACAGACCGACGCCATCACGCAGCGCTGCTTCTCAAAGCATGATGTCGCTTCGCTGTCGCGGCGTCTGGAGGCCGCCGAGATCGCCTTTGCCCGCGTCAACGACGTCGAGGCGATCCTGAAGCACCCGCACCTGCGCCGGCTGACCATCGCCTCCCCGACAGGCCCGATCGCCCTGCCCGCGCCGCCGGCGCGCTGGCTGGGCGAGCCCGACGCCGCCTTCGGCCCCCTGCCCGCGCTGGGCGAGCATACCGACCGGGTGCGACGGGAGTTCCTGGGCTGACCGTCGCCTTCAGCCTCACCGCCGGAGGCTCGGCCGCTTCAGCGCTTCTTCGGTACCTTCTTGCCCTTGCGGCGGGCCTCCGAGAGGCCGATGGCGATGGCCTGCTTCCGGCTCTTCACCTTCTTGCCGCTGCGACCGCTCTTGAGCGTGCCCTTCTTGCGCTTGTGCATTGCGCCCTTGACGTCCTTGGACGCCGACTGTGAATAGCGTCGTGCCATGACTTCCATCCTTCATTCGTCACCCTGGAGCACAACGGCGCGCGCTAAGCCACGGTTCCTGAACGCCATCGCGCAGCGACAATGACCCGCACGGCCTGTCCCCTAGCAGTGCGCGCGCACGTGCGTTGCAACCCTATCGGCAGGGTGCCATACCCAGTCTGCCCGACGGAGACACGCGAACCATGACGCAAGCCCAGTGGCGCTGGCTCGCCGGCCTCGCGGCCACGGCCCTGGCCCTGATCGCTCTCGTCGCCGCCTACGCGCCGCGCGGGGGTGTGACGGCTCCGCCGCCGCGCGCCACCGTTCCCGTGACCATCCTCGCCATCAACGACTTCCACGGCAACCTCAAGCCGCCGCGCGGCGGCATATCCATCATCGACCACGCCGACAGGACGAAGCGGATTGCCGTCCCTGCCGGCGGCGCCGAGCACATGGCCACGCTGATCAAGCAGCTTCGCTCCAAGGCCAGGCACAGCGTGTTCGTGGCCGCCGGCGACCTGATCGGTGCCAGCCCGTTCCTGTCGGCCCAGTTCCACGACGAGCCGACGGTGGAGGCGCTTTCCCTGATGGGACTGGAGATCACCGCCGTCGGCAACCACGAGTTCGACGACGGCAAGCACGAGCTGCTGCGCATCCAGAACGGCGGCTGCCATCCGCTCGACGGCTGCCAGGGACCGAGCGAGTTCAAGGGCGCCCGGTTCCGCTATCTGGCCGCCAGCACCTTCGACCGCAACACCGGCAAGACCCTGCTGCCCGCCTACGAGGTCAAGGAGTTCGACGGTATTCCCGTTGCCTTCATCGGCCTGACGTTGAAGAACACGCCCAACGTGGTATCGCCGTCGGGCGTGGCAGGCCTGGAATTTCGCGACGAGGCCCAGACCATCAACGCGCTCGTCCCCGAGCTCCGGCAGCGGGGCATCGAGGCGATCGTCGTACTCATCCACGAGGGCGGCTTCCCCGTCCCCGACGGCGAATGCCCGATCTCCGGAGCTATCGACGGTATCGTCAGGAAGCTCGACAAGGCGGTGGACCTCATCGTCAGCGGGCACACGCATCGCGCCTACACATGCATCGTCGACGGCCGCCTCGTCACCAGCGCCGACAAGTATGGCACGCTCGTCACCGAGATCGAGATCGAGCTCGACCGCAAGACCCGCGACTTGGTGAGCGCCAGGGCCAACAACGTCCTCGTGCGCACCGACACCCTCGCCAAGGACCCTGAGCA
This sequence comes from Hyphomicrobiaceae bacterium, assembly GCA_035253505.1. Lineage (GTDB taxonomy): Bacteria > Pseudomonadota > Alphaproteobacteria > Rhizobiales > Hyphomicrobiaceae > AWTP1-13. The sequence goes on along the minus strand of DATFCC010000226.1, from coordinate 898 downwards.
GACCGCCCTCATCGGTGCCTACGAGGCGCGCATCAGGCCGTTGGCGGAGCGGAAGGTCGGCTCGATCACGGCCTCGCTGTCGCGCGAGGAGAATCCCGCGGGTGAGAGCGTGCTGGGCCAGATCATCGCCGATGCCCAGTTGGCCGCCACCGGCCCTGAGCACGTCGACGGCGCCGTGATCGCGTTCACCCATCCGGGCGGCATCCGCAACGACATGCCGCGCAGCCCCGACGGGACGGTGACCTACGCCGACCTGTTCGCGGTTCAGCCCTTCGGCAACGTCCTGGTGACGCTGACGTTCACCGGAGCCCAGATCAAGATGCTGCTGGAGCAGCAATGGCTCGACCAGCCGCGGCCGCGCATCCTCAAGGTGTCACGCGGCTTCTCCTACACGTGGGACGACCGGCGCCCGGCCGGCAACTTCGTCGACGGCGCGAGCATCATGCTGAACGGCAAGCCGATCGATCCCGGCGGCCGCTATCGCGTGACGGTCAACGGCTTTCTCGCCGACGGCGGCGACAACTTTGCAATCCTGCGCGAGGGCACCGAGCCCCGCACAGGTGTCACCGAGCTCGCCGCGCTGGAGGCCTACTTCAAGGCCAACGATCCGGTTTCGCCGGGCAAGCTCGATCGCATACACCGCGTGCAATGACGGGCCTCAGACGTTGGGGTCCTCGGCGTCGTGTGCATGCGCTATCGCTCGCTGCAGACGCGCATCCAGCCGGTTGCGGTCGACGATGACCTTCCCGGAATGCACGGCCGTCACCGCATCGAGCGGGACCGAGAAGTCCCCGGCGTTCTCCACGTAGACCACGATCTCCGAACGGCCGTGCGGGACGACCTGACGGACGGCGCCGAATGCCTTGTCGTGGTCTGAGACGAAGACCTCGAAACCTTC
>DATFCC010000225.1:0-10559 GCA_035253505.1 Hyphomicrobiaceae bacterium | reverse complement strand
GCGACGTGATCGGGCTGCGGCCACGGGCTCGGGGCCGGCATCGCCGCGTGTCGCTCAGCGCGCTCGCCGTCCCGCGTTCACTGCGGGATTTCCGTCCCGCGCATGTTGATCAGCCGCTCGTAGGCGAGGATGAGCGTCCAGTAGGGAGCGCGCGTGCAGCCGTAGCCACCGCACGCCTCGGACCGGTCGCGGATTTCGAAATGCAGGTGCGTGGTCGTTCCGTTCTCGTCGGTCTTCCACCAGTTGCTGACCTCGCCGACCTTCTGCCCGGCGACGACGGGGACGGCCACTTCCTGCTGCATTCCGGCGCGTGCAAGGCCGGAGGGGCTCATGTGCAGGTACATGTAGTAGAGCGTGGTGCCATCGTCGGCGATCAGCCGCAGATGGTTCAGGGCGGTCCACATCGCCATGCCCTTGGTGACGGCAACGACGTCGAATAGGTCGGTCTTGCAGCGACCGTTGATGAAGGCGCATTCACGCGGGCGGATGTCCTGTCCCTCGTGGGCTCGCGACCCGGCGGGGCAATCTTTCGGCAGACGCCCCACTTCGTCGCGCACCTCGCAGTACGTGTCGCGCCATGGGTGGTCGTAGTTCTCCAGATGGTTCTCGCGATCCTCGAGAACCTTGGCCTGGTTCTGCCGGCACTTGTATTGCCCGTTCGACATCGGGATCTTCTGGCCCAGGCAATTGCCGCCGTGCATGAAGATCTGCGAATTGGCGAACGCAGAGGGCAGCCTGATCGGAAAAATAAGATTTGCGGGGCCCCATCGGCGCTTCGTGGTCACGCCGCCGAGACCATCCTGGTCGGTGCCCTCCAGAAGCTTGCCCGGCGTGATGAACTTGAAGGTGGGGCTGACGATCGGCGGCCGGGGGATTTCGGGCTCCGCGCGGGGCGCGATTGCAATCGGCGCGCCGCCGATGAGACGCAACTCCAGCAGTGCAGCCTTGAGGATCGCGTCGGTCCGGGAACAGGGGACGACCCTGGTTGCCGGCCAGCTCTCCCCCTGGCAGGCGATGCTCGCAAAGTAGATCACGCCGTACTTCGTGAAATTGTAGCTGACCTCGTCGATGGCGGCATACCGGCGGAGATCGGGATACGAGGCCCGCAGGTCGTTGTCCTCGACCCGCGTGCCGCGCTGATCGGGACCCGCGCCCCTTCGGTCCGCGTCGTCGTAGAGGAGGGCGGCGGCACCGATGTGGATCTGCGTGAGAGCGGCATTCTCGAGCTGGAGGCGGCGCAGCAGGTCCGGGCTGACGGTCAGGATGGCATCGTAGCCGGTCGTCTTGGGCAGGAACTGCATCCTCGCCACCGAGGAACTGAGGAAGGACTGCGATGCATCCTTCGCCGCCAAACCGGTGCGCGCGAGTTCCGCGAGGTAGCGATCCGCGAGGACCGGCGCCAGGACCGGCACCGGGACGCTCTGCACACCCGGATAGGCAGGGGCCATGAATGCATTGAGATGAGCAAGCGGTCGCAACGCCTCCTTGTCGGCGACGGCATAGCGCGCGAGCTCCTGGGCGCCTTGGGCAAGCAGCGCCGCATCGGTGTTCGGCGTCGGTGCGGCAAGCGTCGGCGAAAGGGCCGCTGCGTCGCGTGCGACACCCGCCCAGTCGACGGTGACGAGCCGCTGTGCCGGCACACTGTCGTTCTGCGCGACGGCCGGGCCGCAGAGAAGAATGGCGAGGGCCATGACGAAGGCCGGAAGCGCCGTTCGGCAATGGCTATAGGCGCGGCGATGCGTGTCCTGCACGTCCAGACCTCCAACGCGGCGGTCGCCCGCGCCGGACAGATTAGGCACCCTCCTCCTGTTCGTCGAGGCTGGGCCGCTGCAGGCGCGGGCCCTTGTTGCGCGGCATGACGAGCAGGATCAGCAGCATGGGCGGAAAAAGGAAGCTCCACGCCGCCCAGAACGAGTGGTCGCGCCGCTTGATGCCGGCGAGGATGCCCGCGACAACCGCCGAGGCGACGGCGACCAGGCCCCAGATGGCGATGACCTTCGGCATGTGATGTTCCAGTCCGGCCGGGCCAGACGGGTCGGGAAGCCCGCGTCCGGGCAACAGGCATAAAGGCGCCAACTATGGCGGTTTCAAGCGGTCCGCGCGGATTTGATCATACACGGACTATGATGCCTCTCGACGCGGGCGGGCAAGGCCCGGCCCGACGGCGGCCTAGGGCCAGACGATACAGGCCTTGTCAGCCGCGGCCGGCCTTCACGCGGACGCCGGGGGCGAGGCGCTCGAGCAGGACGTCGCGGCGGAAGCGATAGAGCCGCGCAGGCCTGCCCCCGGTGCGCAAGCGATGCTCGCCCGTCGGCTCGACCAGGCCTCCGCCCTCCACCAGGCGGCGGAAGTTCTGCTTGTGCAGATGGGGGCCGAGAATCGCCTCGACCGTCTTCTGCAACTCGAACAGCGTGAACTCCTCGGGCATGAGCTCGAAGATCACCGGCTCGCACTTGACGCTGTGGCGCAGCTTGCCGATGGCGCGCGCCAGCACGCGCGCATGATCGCCAAGCATGGGATGGGAAAGCCGCGGCAGGCTGTGCCAGAAAGCCCAGTCGCGGGCGTCGGCCTCGCTGTCCTCCTCGTCGGCGGCAGCCTCGCACAGCAACTCGTAGCGCTCGAGCACCTTCTCCTCGTCCCACGCCGCGCCGTCGCTGCCGAAGGCGAGGCGCAGACGCTGGCCGCGGTCCAGGAAGGTCCCGGCGCTCTCGCCTCCGACCGGGCCATCCTTGGCCCACAGGCCGAGGCGGGGCTCGATGACATCCGTAAGGCAGCGCGGCTTGCCGCGGCGCCAGTCCTCCCAGGGGAAGAAATCGTACCAGCTTCGCCAGGATGCTCCGCCGACGGCGTCGCATTGCGCGGGGCGCACGAGGGCCAGATAGCAGACCGATACGGCCGGCGGATCGGAGGCGGGCCCGTCGGCCTCCGCTTGCGCGCTCTCGCCCAGCGTGTGGATCTGCCTGGCGCCCGTGAGCTCGATGCCCGTCTGCTGCTCCACCCAGAAGCGCAGACCCGCTTCGAGCGATCTGTGCTGGCGCGGCGAGAAGGGCCCGCTCGGGAGCGCCCCGTTGCCGACGCGCTCGTCGCGGGCGGCGGGCACCACCGCCACCAGCGGCTCGTCGCCGCGCACGGCGAAGATCGCTGCGCTGACACCCACCGTGACCGGCTCGGAGGCGCGCGCGAGCAGCGGCGGCATCCGGGCCGGGAGCACACTTGCCATATGGCGCGCCGAAGTTGCCATCAATCCCCCGATGTAAATCAAGGCATTAGGGGTACTGGCTGATCGTGGCTATTTTTCGGTAACGGCAGGGCAATGTTGCTCACGCCACGGAAAGACGCCGGGCGCGCGGAAACCGTGGCCGGCGTTCGTCGCGCGTGGTGCTCCGCCCCTAGACGGGCACCATCTCCTGGTCCTTCTTCGGGATCAGATCGTAGGGCAGCGCGAAGCCCGGCATCGCCTTGAGGCGCCGCGACCAGGCCTCCACGCCGGGCCAGCGCGCGATGTCCATGCCGCCTTCCGCCATGAACACCATGCGGCCCCAGCAGCCGATATCGGCGATGGTGCAGGTATCGCCGACCAGCCACGCACGACCCGCAAGCGACTTCTCCATGAAGTCGAGCGCACCTTCCGCCAGCGGACGGAAGTGCTCCATCACGGCGGTGTCGACCTTGCGGAAGCGGCTGAAGTGACGCACGCGGGCGATGTTCTGGATGGCGTCGGCCTCCCAGGAGAGCCATTCGCGCGCCTGCCATTTCTCCTGCTCGCTTGCCCCTTCGAATTGTCCGGTGACGCGCGCGAGATAATCGAGGATCACATTCGACTGCACGATGGTGAGGCCGCGATGACGCAGCGCTGGCACCAGCCCATAGCGGTTGACGGCAAGATACTCGGGCAGCTTCTGCGCGCCCGTCTTGAGGTTGACGGTGCGGAAGGCATATGGGATGCGCGCCAGGGCGAGAAACAGCATCGGCTTGTAGCTCGAGCTCGACGTGAAGCTGCCGTAGACGGTGATGCGGTCTTCCATGCCGAGCCTTCCATGCTGTTCGCGTTTCAGTTGCCGCCGGTACGCCCAAGCAGCGCTCTGACCTTGGCGAGCTGCTCGTCCTCGCCGTCCTGAAAACTCATCGTCGCGGCAAGCCGCCCCCGGTCATCCATGAGATAGATGTAGGCCGAATGCACCACGGTGTATGTGCCGCCGGCCTCCGGGATCTTTTCGTGAAAGGCATTCCAGCTTCTGGCCACGGCAGCGGTCTGCGCTTCGCTGCCCGTGAGGCCCACGATGCGAGGGTCGAACGCGGCCAGGTACTCGCGGAGCACTTCTGCCGAGTCCCTCTCGGGGTCGACCGTGACGAACACCACGCTCAGACGATCGGCATCGGCTCCGAGGCGCTGGAGAAGGTTGCTGACGGCGAGCAGCGTCGTGGGGCACACGTCCGGGCAGTGCGTGAATCCGAAGAACAGGGCATAGGGCCGGCCGGCAATCATGCCGGGGGTGAAGTGCCGCCCGGCGTGGTCCTTCAACTCGAACAACGGAGCAGCATCGGTCGTCACCTGCGCGCAGGAAGGGTTAGCCTGCGCGGCGCATAGTCCGACAGCAAGGAAGGTGGCGAGCACGAGATGGATGGCTCGACCCGTGCTAACCACCAGAGAGCACCTCTTCGGTCCGGACCGGCCGATCTGCATGCGCACCACCAGCTCTGCCCCTCCCCGGGTCGGCAAGTCAACCGCCGGGCGGGCAGACAACGTAACCCACCACCTCCGATCCGTCAGAGCGTCGATTATCGAAGCATCGGTTACCTGCACGCTCGGGTGCGGGGATGCCCACCGGCGGACGACTGCACCAGCCGCCTCAGTGATGATGCCCCTTCTTGGCAGTTCCCTGCGACCCGATCGGCTCGACACGATATTCGACGTCGACCGAGCCCGCCTTTTCGAACTGCAGCGTCCCTTTGACCGGCCGGCCCTGCTTCAGACCCTCGCTCAGGCCCGTGAACATGATGTGGTAGCCACCCGGCTTCAGCTCGACGGTTTGGCCGGGCTTGATCTCGAGCCCCTGTTCCAGCTTGCGCATCTTCACGACGCCGTCGGTCATGCTCATCTCATGCACCTCGACCGCATTCGCGATGGGCAGTGAGCCGCCGACCAGGCGGTCTGGCTCCGCTCCCGTGTTCGTGATCTTGAGGTAGGCGCCGCCGACTTTGGCGCCGCCCGGCGTTGCGCGCGCCCAGGGCGCCTCGATGACGAGCGCGCCGGCCTTGTAGGTCTTGTCGGCGACAAGCTCGATCATGCCCGGCAGCCGATGAGCGCGCGCGATCGGGTTGGCCGCAAGGCTCGGTGTCGAAGCGGCGCACAGGCTGGCGGCGGCTCCGGCCGCAGCGAGCAGCAGAACGAGGTGATTCATGGAGATGATCCGAGTTGTGGCGTGGTGCACGTGCACGCAGCCATGGTGGGGATGCAGCGCCCGGCTGCTCATGTCGCTGCGCCGGGACGCCCTGGGAAGGGACTTGAAGACTGCTGCCACGCCGCGCTTGGCGGACTGCGGTATCACGCAAGCGCGGGCGGCGCCCTCGCTGGGGGATGGATGTTGCGGGCGGGCACCGCGGAACCGCGAGCGGCCCTGGAGTCAACGATCGCCGGCGCGTAGGCGATCCGGACGACAGCGGTCTCGGTGCCGATGACCGCATGCGCCACCAGGAGCCCGGCACAGACGGGGCACGCGGCGTCGGCAGGCCGAGGCACAGATGGCAGCTCGGCCGGCGTCGCGCGGTGGGCGCTCGGACCTGTGCGGCACAAGCTTGCCAGATCCGCAATCCGGGAATGATGCTCACCCGCAATCGCGAGCATCACCACATTGTGGCGTGCCAGCAGGCCGGCATGCATCAGCATCGCCAGTGCCGCGATCAGCACGATCGCCCGCCGCCGGCGCATCGTCCGCGCCGCTCCACACGTGTTGGCGCGGTGTGTGGCGCGCGTCGCAGTGAAGGTTGCGCGATGCGGGGAGCGGCCGATGTCATTCGCCATGGCGCACTATCTGTGCCACAAAAAGATGCTTTGCAAAACGACTTGAACACGTGAACCGGCGGGCCGCCGCCGGGAGCATGAGCAGGGAGAGAGCAATGCAGTTCGTGTGTGACGCGCCGCCCAAGACCTGGTTCCGGATCGAGACGGAAGGCGAGGCGACGCTCGAATCGCGTGCCATGAACCATGCCGTCGAGAAATACTTCAAGCAGGCCTACGAGCAGGCGGCCAAGTCCTACGTGCCGCCCAAGACCGGATCGTACATCGAGCAGAGCATCGGCCTGAAGCCCTACGTCCAACGGGTGATGCCGCGCTTCCTGACGTTGCGCGACGGCGAGGGCAAGGCGCTGGTGACAGCGATGATACCGCCAGAGGGGCAGGACGAGCGCACGTTCCGGCCGATCATCGTCGGCGCCGATAACAGCGACCCCTATGGCGAGCACGGCGAGGCCATTCGTGCCCTCGCCCGGCATCTCGGCCTCACGCTCGATCCGGCGCGCTGCTATCCTTATCGGCGTGGGTGACAGGCGGGGTGCGATAGGCGAGGCCGTATTGCGCCGATCATTGCTCGACGGGCGCAAGCGCCTCGCCCTTGCGCCCTACAAGATGGAACGCAGGGATCGGAGGCGCGATGATCATGGAACCCCTCACTGAGCTGGTCGCCGGCATCGCCGCGCGCCTCAAGGAGCGGCGCGAGACGATTGCCGTGTCGGAGTCCTCTACCGGCGGCCTCATCTCGGCCGCGCTGCTGACGGTGCCTGGTGCCTCCGCCTACTTCCTCGGTGGCGCGGTGGTCTATACGCGCCGCGCCCGTACCGCGCTGCTCGGCATCACCGACGAGGCGATGGAGGGCATGCGCTCCGCCAGCGAGCCCTACGCCACGCTCGCGGCAAACACGGTGCGCGAGCGGCATCGCGCGAAGTGGGGGCTGGCGGAGACCGGCGCCACCGGCCCGACCGGCAACCGCTACGGCGACCCCGCGGGCCACACCTGCATCGCCATTGCCGGACCCGCACCGCGCGTCATCACGCTGCGCACCGGCAGCGACGATCGCGAGGCCAACATGCATGCCTTCACCAGGCGTGCGCTGGAAGAGCTCGCCGCGGCGCTGAAAGCGTAGTGACGCGGGGCAACGCCACCACGGCGCTGTTCGCGGCGACCATGGCGCTGGCGGGTTTCCTGTTGTTCCAGGTGCAGCCGCTGCTGGCCAAGTACGTGCTGCCTTGGTTCGGCGGCAGTGCATCGACCTGGCTCGTTTGCCTGCTCTTCTTCCAGCTCGCGCTGCTCGCCGGCTACGCGTACGCCTATGCCGTCGCCCTGCCGTTGTCCGTGCCGCGGCAGGTGGCGCTCCACCTCGTCATTGTTGCCGCAAGCCTGCTGCTGCTGCCGATAACACCGGCGGATCATTGGAAGCCGCAGGACGCCGCCGACCCGACCTGGCGCATCGTTGCGCTGCTCGCCGCCAGCGTTGGTTTGCCCTACGTCGTTCTGGCTGCGACGACGCCGTTGCTGTCGCGCTGGCTTGCGAGCACGGATCCGGGCGCCGATCCGGCCCGGTTGTTCGCCGCCTCGAATCTGGGATCGTTTGTCGGCCTGCTGTCCTATCCGTTTGCCTTCGAGCGCGCGCTTTCGAGCAGTGGGCAGGCGCGATGGTGGTCGTGGGCTTACGTGGGCTACGGCGCCCTGCTTGCCGGCTGCGCGTTCGTTGCGATGCGACGGGCATCTGGCGGGCGCGAGCCGGTTGCGGCGCAAACCGTTGCCGCATCCGCGCCACGCGAGCCGGTTCTCGCCTGGCTCGCGTGGTCGGCGCTGGGCTCCTGCCTGCTGCTTGCCACCAGCAACGCGGTCACGCAGTGGTCGGCGGTGATCCCCTTCCTGTGGGTGCTGCCGCTGAGCCTCTACCTGCTCACCTTCGTGATCGCGTTCGGCGCACGACGGCTCTACCGCCGCCTGCCCGTGGCCGCGATGTTCCTCGTGCTGGCCGGGACGACCTTCCTACCCTCGGCCCCCGAGACGACGCCCGAGTTCCTGCGGCAGCTCGCCCTGCACGCGGCCACGCTGTTCGCGGGCTGCATGATTTGCCACGGCGAACTCGTCGCGTTGCGCCCTGTGCCCGGCCGGCTGCCTGCCTTCTACCTCGCCATTGCGGCGGGCGGCGCCGCCGGCGGCCTGCTGGTGGCGGTCGCGGCGCCGCTGATGTTCAGCGACTACTTTGAACATCCCCTCGTGCTGTGCGTCATCGCCGCTGCCGCAACCACACTCGCCTGGCGCACTGCGTCGGGCGGCCTCAAGCGCCGACTGGCGGTGGCGACTGCCGCGCTGGCTGCAATTTACTTCGCGGCCGGGATGGGCATGGCGGCCTGGCGCGAGATGGCACCGGAGCGGACGCTGGTCGAGCGCGTGCGCAACTTCTACGGCGTCGTCAAGGTGATGCGCGAGGTCGATGGGCCGAGCGGTCAGTCGAGCCTCGTCATGGAGCAGGCGGGCGTCGACCAGGGTGCGCAGTACCAGTCGGCCGCGCTGCGCATGGAGCCCGCGTGCGGTTTCGACAGGTCGAGCGCGCTCGGCCTCGCCGTGGCGCACCACGCCCGCCGCCGCGCGGGCGGGCCGGAGGCACCGCTGCGCATCGGCGTGGTGGGATTGGGTGCAGGCATGATCGCTGCGCACGGCCGGCCCGGCGACGTCATGCGCTACTACGAGCTCAATCCCGCCGTGCTCGGACTGGTCGAGCGCCACTTCACGTTCGTACGGGACGGCAAGGCCAAGACCGACGTCCTGCTCGGCGACGGCCGGCTCGTTCTCGAGCGGCAGTTGCTGCGCGGCGAGCCGCAGGCCTTCGACATCCTCGTGCTCAACGCCTTCCGCGGCGCCTCGCCGCCCATGCACCTGATGACCAAGGAAGCCTTCGACATCTACCTGGCCCACATGGCGCCCGACGCCATCCTGGCCGTGAACTTCGAGTTCGAGATGTTCGAGATGGCCCCGCTGCACAGGGGCATGGCCCGGCTGCTCGGCCTCGAGACGCGGTGGTTCGACCCCAAGGGCGGCGGAGAGGGCTGCGAGGGTGCCATAAGCTGGGCGCTCTACTCGCGCGACAAGGGCTTCTTCGCCGCGCCGCCCGTTGCCCGCGCCGTTTCCGAGTGGCGCGATCGCGGCGGCCGCCCTGACATCGTGTGGACGGATGCGGACAGCAACCTGTTCGGCATCATCAACTGGCGTGGGGAATTTCCGGGCGGTCCTTGATGTTTTGGCACGAGGTGGTGTCGAGTTGTCGCAGGTGAATGAGCACTGTAGCGCAAGCGATGACCCAACACACGATGCCCGGTGCCTTTGCCGCGTTGGGTCTGCGCTACGCTTGACCCAACCTACAAGCGCGCCGGGCAGGACGTTTTACGCCCCGTCGGTCGAGGCAGAGATGCGCGTCGCGTTCAATCCCATGGGTTTGACCTGAGCAGACGCCGCATCCACGCCAAGCGATCGCAGCACCGCCAATGCCTCGAACGAACTTGCGCGGGTCCCGCCTTTGCGGGGATGACGTCCTGCTCGTGGCACCGTGGTGCTGCACGCTTACCTGTCACGCGCACTTCAGAGGTTCAAATCCAGCCGCGGGTCGCGAGCTGCGTGCGGAGCTCGTTGTCGGCCTCGGCAAGGCGAGCGGCGTCGGTGCTGCGCAGGACAAGCTGGGTGCCGGGCTTGCCGTCGCGCTGGAAGGGATAGCTGCCCATCGACACGTCGGGATAGCGCTTCTGCAACGCGGCGAACATGTCGGCGATCTCGCCCTCGGGCCGGTGCAGGTCGAGCGCCGAGGACAGCATCTTCTTGCCCGTCTTCAGGAACTTGGTGGCCGCGTCCAGCATCACGTGCATGATGGTGGGGATGCCGGCCATGACGATGACGTTGCCCAGCATGAAGCCCGGCGCGATCGACACCGAGTTCTCCACCAGCTCGGCGCCGAAGGGGATGCGGGCCATGCGCATGCGCGCGGCCGTCATCTCCACGCCGCGCCGCTCGAAGTGAGCGCGCATGGGGGCGAGCGCCCGCTCGTCGACGTCGATGCCGACGCCGAACGCCTTGGCGATGGAGTCCGCCGTGATGTCGTCGTGGGTGGGGCCGATGCCGCCGGTGGTGAAGACGTAGCTGTAGCGCTTGCGCAGCGCGTTGACCGCGTCGACGATCTCGTCCTCCTCGTCGGGGACGATGCGCACCTCCTTCATCTGGATGCCGATGGCGGTCAGGTGGTCGGCGATGTGGCCGATGTTCTTGTCCTTGGTGCGCCCGGACAGGATCTCGTCGCCGATCACCAGCAGTGCGGCCGTGACCATGCCGTCACCGGCGCCTTGTGTCGCTTCGCTCATGCCCGCTTCCCTGTGGTCCCGGCGCCAGCCCCTTCGTGCTCGGCGAGGATGGCACTGTAGAGCGCAATCATGCGCGCCGTCACCGCCTCCCGCGTGAAGCCTGCCCCGTATTCCGCGCGGCCCTGCGCCGCAAGCTGGCGCGCGAGGGCCGGGTCATCCAGTATCCGGCGGATCGCGCCAGACAG
>DATFCC010000224.1:0-7917 GCA_035253505.1 Hyphomicrobiaceae bacterium | reverse complement strand
CGATCAGGGGCTGCCTCGGCGCGCGCGTGCGCGTGCCGACGTAGTCAGGGCTGAGGTAGGGCGCATCGCTACCGTTTCCGGCGCGGGAATAGGCGTCATCCATGGCTCGTCTCCATCAGCCCACGATACCCGCAGCCGACGGCGAATGCACGAGCCGCGGCTGTGCGGCACGCGCGCCGGGATGCCCGACCGCTCATCGTGCGACTCGCCTGGGCGGGACGACGATGTAGCCGATTTCGATCGGGATGCGGGAGGAAGGTGCGGTGAACTTCTCGAAACGCCATTCCTCGGTGCGCGCGTTGATGTAGGGTTGCATGTCGATCGGTGCCTTGCGCTCCTCCCAGACGACGAGCATACCCTGGTCCGCGAGCTGCCGGGCGCTGATCCAGGGGGAGCGCGCGAGGTTGACGTCGCTCAACAGATGTGGGCGGTCCCCGAGCGGCAGGGCGATGAGGCCCGCGACCCAGTTCTCGCCGGCAACGATGCGCAATGGGGCGCCGCCTGTCGCCTGGTCCCAGACGGCGGACATGCGCGCCGAAATCTCCGGCCCAGACCAGAGCACGCGCAGCGGCGGCTTGCCGGTGCGAAAAGGCATGCTGACAAAGACGGCGTAGGCGACCGGGATCGCCACGACGAGACCGAGGGCGACGGCTGCAATGCGCTGCAGCGAGCGGGGATGGAACCGCGCGCCGCTCATCGCGATCGCCAGCAGGCCGGTGAGATTGAACATGGAGCTGGCCCAGGCCGCCTTCAGCCCGGTGCCCGTGACGAGGGCAGCGACGATGAGCAGCGCAGGCGGCACGCCGGTCAGGACCAACAGAAACCGCAATGCCCGCGGATCAACGGCGGGAAGGGTGCCGGCCCCGCCGCCACCTGCTGCCGGCCGGCGAACCAGCCCGGCGGCGAGCAGCGGCAAGAAGCCGGCGAGGGCGCCGAGGGCGCCGAGCACGAACTCGTGGATCCCCTTGGGCGTGGCATAGGAGGTGCGTTCCGCCGCGTACCGCAACATCGCAAAGTTGGTCTCAGCCAGCCACGACCCGAGCGGCGCCACTGCGACGGCCAAGAGAGCCAGCGCAAGGAACGGGCCGTAGGTTGCGAACGCGGCCCGCCCGCGGGCGTCGAGCAGCATCCAGATGCCGCCCGCAACCAACAGCAGCGCGGTGCTGAGCTTGGCGTAGAACGCGAGCGAGGCGAAGGCGGCCAGGATCACCCACCACAGCAGCGCCTGCCGGTCGACCGCGCGCCACAACGCCCAGGCGAAACCGGCCCAGAAGGTGGTCTGCACGATGTTGTGGTTGAACTCCGGCGTCGTCCAGGAATAGTAGAGGATGCCGGTCAGGAGCAGCGTTCCGGCCGCCGCGCGCTCGCGTCCCATGAGATCGCAGCCGAGGCGGTAGACGAAGAAGAAACTGGCACCGACGAAGAGCTGCGAGGCGAGATAGGCCGGCCAGCCGACAGTGCCGGTCAGCAGACGGGTCATCTCGAGCACCCAGCTCGGCAAGGCCGGGTGCTTGTAGGTCGCGATTACCCGCTCCTGGCCCCACATGTAGCCTTCGACCACGTCGAGCGGGGGCACCACGTGCGTAAGGGCGGGCGCAAGCGTCCAGGTGACGATCTGTCCGGCGATGAGGAGCCAAATCAAGCCCGCCGGGCGCTGCAGCACCTTGCCCGTGCAGGCAATCACGGCAGGTCGCGCCGGCGCCGTCCTGGCGGGCCCGGCGGTGCCCATGCCGTCACAGGCTGCGGCCGTCGAAGGGCTTGGGCTGAAGCTTGGAGACGTCGACGCCGTCGAGGCAGCGAACGTTGATGGCGAACATGTCCTTGCCATCCTTGGACTTGCCGCGTGCGAACGACTCCACGCCGCAGGAGCGGCAGAACACGTGGTGCACAATGTGCTTGTTGAACTGGTGATCGGCCAGATCGTCCAGGCCGCTCACGAGCTTGAAGCTCTGGGGCGGCACGAAGGTCAGCCAGAGGCCGTGCTTGGCGCAGATCGAGCAGTTGCATGCAATCGCCTGGGCGGGATCGGTGGTCGTCTCGTAGCGCACCCGCCCGCAATGGCAACCCCCGGTGTACGCCTTGGCTTTCGGCATAGGCTGCGATCTCCTGTCTGCTCTCTCCATCTTCACGCACCATGCGTCGTGCGCGCAATTATGCTTTAGGGGTCTATTCCGGTCGAGCGCTGCAGCGCATGCGCATGGCAGGCTTCCGATTGTTGCGGCGCAGCGCTAGGTTCCCACGCCGCCCTACCCCCGAGGTCACCAAGTCCATGTCCGCAGCATCGCCAGGACCCACCTCCCGCATCTACTTCTCGCAGCGCCTGCGGCTGCACTACGTCGACTGGGGCAACGCCGAGGCCCCGCCGCTGCTGCTCGTGCACGGCGGGCGCGACCACTGCCGCAACTGGGACTGGGTGGCCGAGCGGCTGGGGGCGGATTGGCACATCATCGCACCCGACCTGCGCGGGCACGGCGACAGCCAATGGGCGCAGGACGGCTCGTACATGATGTCGGGCTACGTCTACGACCTGGCACAGCTCATCCATCAGCTCAAGCTGGCGCCCGTCACCATTCTCGCGCATTCCCTGGGCGGCAACATCGCGCTGCGCTATGCCGGCCTCTATCCCGACAAGGTGGCCAGGCTGATCGCCATCGAGGGGCTGGGCCCGTCGCCGCGGCGCATGGCCGAGCAGGTGAAGAAGCCGTTTCACGAACGCATGCACACCTGGATCGAGGAGCAGCGCGGCCTGTCGGGACGGCTGCCGCGGCGCTATGCGTCGATCGAGGACGCCTGGAAGCGCATGCAGGAGGAGAACAAGCACCTCACGCCCGAGCAAGCGCGACATCTCACCGAGCACGGCGTCAACCAGAACGAGGACGGCACCTATAGCTGGAAGTTCGACAACTACGTGCGCTCATGGCCGCCCTACGACATGACCTACGCCGATGTCGAAGCCCTCTGGGCGCGCATCGACTGCCCGACCCTGCTCGTCTACGGCAAGGAGAGCTGGGCCTCCAACCCGGCGGCCGACGGCCGCATCAAGCACTTCCGCAAGGCGCAGGTCGTGTCGGTGGAGGGTGCCGGCCACTGGGTCCATCACGACCGGCTGGACGAGTTCATTGCCCTGACCCGGCGGTTCCTCCAGGGCTGACGCGCCACTGGAGGACATGCCGCCGAATGCTCACGCCGCCGGCGTGACCCCGGCCGGCACCCAGGCGTCTGCACGCGCTCTGCGCCGGCGGCCGACCGCCACGATGGCGGCAGCCGCGAGAGCGCCGCCCGCCAGCACGTCGATCAGGTAGTGGCCGCCGACCGGCACCGTCGAGGCGATCACCAGCGCGTTGAGGCCTATCGCGGCCGAGGCCAGAAACCTCGTGCGCCAGAATGCCCAGGCGGTGACGACAGCCAGCGCCGTATGGAAGGAGGGAAAGGTCACCAGTCCCTCGATCGCCGCGGCGTCGATCGTGTGCATCGCTCCCGACCGCAGCGCGGTGAAATGCTTGAGGTGCCAGATGCCGGCATCGGCGCCGACCACGTCGCGCAGCGTCGCCGGCGGATCGTAGTGCACGAAGGCGCCGGCGGCCGGCAGCAGGCTCGACAGCAGCACCGTCGTCAGGCTCGTGATCGTGAACAGCGCCAGGAAGTCGCCGAGGCGCACGAACTGACGCGTGGCGGCGAGCACGATCAGCGCGAACACGACCTGGGCCATGCTCGAGGCGTAGCTGAACCGCAGGGCGGCGCCGAGCAGCGGGCGCCGGTCGACGAACTCCAGCGTCGCCAGCCAGTCGAAGCCGAGCGCGGTGTCGATGCGCGCAAGGTTCGCATCGAGCAGCGGCAGGCCGAGGCTCGTGCCGATGTAGCTCAAGGTCGCGCCCGCCAGCGTGTAGGCGATCAGGTAGGCGGCCGCGAATGCCAGCGCCGACAACCGGTCGTCGCGGCGCACGGTTGAATAGAGGTAGCCGAGCCCCGCCGCCGCCGCGCTGACCGCGAGAATGGCAAGCCACGCCGTGCCGGTTGGGCGAAAATCGGTCGCGACCATCAAGACGACGTCGGCGATGGCGATGAGCGCGAGCACCGCCCACAGCGTGGCGGAGGGAAACACCCGAACGGACATGGCGCTGCTCCCGCGATACTCACGCGGCAACCTAGATGGCGGCGCTGAAAAGGGAGTTAACGTTGCCTATGCTTCCCGCCGCCGGCCGACCCGCGCGCGGATGGGCAGCACGCCGGCGCGTGCCAGCACCAGATACAGCACGCCCGCCAGCACGATCGGGGCAAGTTGTATGGCCGCGGCGCTGGCGATCGACCGCCCCGCCAGCGGCAGCACCCATAGCGCGGCGAGCGCGGCCACCTCCCAGTCGCGGAACCCCTCGCGCATCCCGTAGGCGGCGAGAAAGGCGATGGCCGGGGCGAGCACCACGAGGTCGTAATCCAGAGCGTACGGGGTGGCGAGGAGGCATCCCACGATCAGCCCGGCGGCCTTCAGCTCGAAGGCGGCCGCGCTGCGCCACAGCGCAGCGAGCGCGGCCAGCGTGGCAGCCGTGACAGCGGACTGCGCCACGGTGGCGACGGCGAACGGCGCGTCCAGCAGCCGCAGCGCGCCATGCACGCTCGGGATCTTGTGGAAGCCGCGCGCACCCTCGAAAGCCACCTGGTGCGTCAAGGGCAGGGACGCCCAGAAGGCCGCGAACGCCTCGCCACCGAATGCGGCCCCCGCAAAACCGGCAAATGCGAGCGCGGTGAGGGCAGTTGCGGCAACCGCGCGCCAGTATCCAGCCAACCCAAGCACGACCGGAATGATCGGCCAGAACTCCAGCTTGTAGGAGAGGCAGCCCAGCAGAACGCCGGCGAGCAGCGGCCGCTGGCGGACGCAGAACAGCACCCCGCCGAGAAGCCCCGCGGAGAGCAGGCCGTCGTTGCCGTGCGCTGCGCTGACGAACGCCGCCGGGAACGCCAGCGCCGGCAGCCAGGCCTCGCGCCGGCCGGCGATGCGCAGCATCGCCGCCAGGTACACGCACGCCGCCAGCACCTGATAGATGCAGAAGGCAGCGAGATAGGGAAGGACGGCCAGGCCGGCAGCAACACCAAGGAACGTCGGCGGATAGGCCCACGGGAAGTAGCCGATCTGCGGACGCGCGGCGACGTCCTTCTGCATCGCGTGATGGTGAGACCAGTCGTAGGCCCGCTCGGCCTCGCCCGCCAGCGCGAGCTTGCCCGCGGCATAGACGCTGGCGAAATCCGCGCCCAGCGGCCGGCCTGCCGCGTCGACGATGCCGTCGGCGGTGGCCAGCAGGGCGAGAAACGTTGCGGCGTAGGCGGCGAGCAGCAGGGTGCCGTAGACGCGCAGGCGAGGCAGCGTCACGAAGCTTCCCGACCTCAACGCCGACAGCACGGCCGCGCTCTCCCGATCACCCTGCAATCTTGCGTGGGCACGGGCTACGGAACTGTTAAGGGCCTAGCCTGGGTCATCCGCGCTGCTGGATGGCGGCGCCGGGCGCGGCTATGACTGCACCATCCTCGATCGGTCCGCGTCAGGTGCCGTCATGATCCATGCCCTCGACCATATCGGCGTCGCAGCAGCCTCCCTGGCGCGGGCGACCGCGGACTACGAACTCCTGCTCGGCCAGCGCGCCCGCCGATCCCAGCCCGGAAGCGATGCGGACCGGGCGTTGTTCGATCTCGGCAACATGCGGCTCGTGATTCACCCCGCATCGCAGGGCGAGGCCGGCCTCGCGTCGCTGGGTTTCTCGGTTGCGGACCTCGGCAAGGCACGACGCTTGCTCGAGCAGCGCGGACTGAGCACGCAAGACGGCGACGGGGATTCGGCCCGCATATCCAGCGAAGGCACGCATGGGGTTGCCTGCACCATTCTCGAGCGCGCCCCTGCGGCGGCACCGCGAACAGCCGTAGAGAACACATGCGAGCCGGATGCGGCCGTGTCCGGCCTCGACCATATCGTCATCCGCTCGCCGGACCCCGAGCGGGCCATCGCCCTCTATGCGGGCCGCCTCGGCCTCAGCCTGCGGCTCGACCGCCGCGCGCCCGAATGGGGTGTGCGCCTGCTGTTTTTCCGTTGCGGCGATCTCATCGTCGAGGTCGCGCACGATCTGAAGGCTGGCGTCGGCACGGGCCCGGATCGCTTATGGGGCATCTCGTGGCGCGTTCCGGACATCGACAAGGCGCATGCACGTCTGCGCACGGGCGCGGTGGACGTATCGGGCGTGCGTGCGGGCCGCAGGCCGCACACCAGGGTGTTCACCGTGAAGAGCCACAGCGCCGGCGTTCCGACGCTGATCATCGGCCCCGCATGAAGGGCAGATGCGCCACCCGCTCAGTCGGGATCAGCTAGCGCGAGAGACGGAACAGGGCCGAGCCGCTGGTGCTCGATAGCCGCACGCTCTGGCTGTTGCCGTTGACGACGACGAAGATGGTGCCGCCGATATCGTATTCGGGGTTGTGGAAGTTGCCGCGGTAGCGGTTCTCGCCCACCTTGTGCACGGTGGCGACCTGCGATGCCTTGCCGGAGGCGGTCGCACAGGTGGCGTTCATGGCATACGTGTCCTTGGTCTTGCGCACGTAGTGCGCCCGGCACCGCGCCCGTTCCCGCGATCCGGTCACCGCGAAGGCCACCTCGCCGCCGCCCTTCCACGAGCCCTCGAGTCCGGGCTCGACCTTGACCTCCTTGACGGGATCACCGGCGGGCGTCTCGGCCTTGCTCGTCTGCGTCTGGCCGAGACCGTGGCCCGCGAACCCGAGCAGGCCGCCCACGAGTGTCAGCGCGCACGCGCCGAGCCGTGCGGCCCGCGGCAGGCGAGGGCGCGCTGCGCCCGAGCGGACGCACTGCGTCCGAGCATCAAGTGCTGGCAACATCATCGACGACTCCCGCGGAGACCCCCGGCAACGGCGAAGCGGAATATAGGGCGAAGCAGGCCAAAATCCATGGGCCACGCGCGGCAGCCCGCCCGGCGCAGCATTATTGCGCCGAACAGTGGTTAGCACACATCAGGGGGCAAGTCATAGGCCCGGCGGGCCACGCCCGATGGGGTGGCTTGCCTCTCACGCGACCGGCGCGACGTGCGCCAGCACCGCACGCACCGAGCGCATCCAGCCGGCGTACTTGCGCTCTCGTTCGGCGGCGGCCATAGCCGGCTTGAAGTCTCGGTCGAGCCGCCAGAGCTTGCCGAACTCCTCTTGTCCCGGCCAAGCACCGGCCTTGTGGCCGGCGAGCCAGGCCGCACCGAGAGCGGTCGTCTCGCCGATGGTCGGGCGCTCGACAGGCGCATCGAGGATGTCGGCCAGGAACTGCATGGTCCAGTCGCTCGCCACCATGCCGCCGTCGACGCGCAGCACGGGCCGCGCGGTCGCTGCCCAGTCGCTGTGCATCGCCTCGACCAGATCTCGGGTCTGGTAGCAGACGGCTTCCAGCGCCGCGCGGGCCAGTTCAGCGGGCCCCGTGGCCCGGGTCAGGCCGAACAGGGCGCCGCGCGCCTCGGGTTGCCAATAGGGTGCGCCGAGGCCGACGAAGGCAGGCACCAGATAGACGTCCTGGCCGGGATCGGACCTGGCGGCGAGGGTGCCGCTCTCCCGCGCCGAGGCGATCACGTGCACCCCGTCGCGCAGCCACTGCACCGCCGCACCGGCAATGAAGATTGCACCTTCGAGAGCATAAGTGCGCTTGCCGTCGAGCTGGTAGGCGACCGTCGTCAGCAGCCGGTTGCGCGAGGCGACGGGCCGGTCGCCCGTGTTGAGCAGCGCAAAGCACCCCGTGCCATAAGTTGATTTCATCATGCCCGGTTCAAAGCAGGCCTGCCCGATGGTGGCCGCCTGCTGGTCGCCGGCCACGCCGAGAATGGGAATGGCCGCGCCGAAAAACTTGGCGTTGCAGACACCGAAATCAGCCGCGCAATCCTTCACCTC
>DATFCC010000223.1:0-4222 GCA_035253505.1 Hyphomicrobiaceae bacterium | reverse complement strand
CGCAATGCCCGCCCCGAACATGACCGGCAGCCACAGGAACCAGCGTTCCTGCTCAGCTTCGAGATTGCGCGCGAGCCAGGCGAAAGGCCCAGCCTGAAATGTGGGCTCTGAGCGCACATGGCCGTCAACGTCCGCAATTGGACCGGCCAACGCCATCGGTCTCCCCCGTCAAGGACGTCCCCGGGCGGAACAATTCCAGCATACTGACGACGGCGGCGGCAACAGGCAAGCGCGTGAGGCGCCGCGGCCCTTGCGCGGAGCGCGCGACGATCAGGGCGCGAACTCGCGCACGATGAGCGCGAAGCCCTTGGTGATGCGCGCGAGCCGCTCGTAGTCGACCTTGTCGGGCGTATCGCTGGGCAGGTGGTAGTGCGGATAGCGGAAGAGCGCCGTATCCGTGGCCATGATCGCGGGAAAGCCGAACTGGTGGAATGCCCAGTGGTCGGACCAGCCGATGCCGGGGACCGCATCGGGCGCCACCCCGCCGATCGACGGGAACGCAAGGTGCTTGCGGAAGGAGCCGATGACCTCGTGCAGGAAGCCGCGCCCGCCGGGCAGGCCGACGAGGGCGACGAAGTTTGCCGTGGAGGGAAAGACCAGGCCGAACGGGGGCGGGTAGCGCTGTGATCCGGGCGCGTCGGAGAAGGCACCGAGCGTCTCCAGCGAGATCATCCCCCGCACACGCTCACCGCGCTCTGAGAGGCGCTTGGCGTAGCGCCAGCTCCCCATGTCGGGCGTGCGGTAGTAAGGCGGCTCCTCGTTGACGAAGAGCGCGAACCGGATGCGCGTGGCCTGGGGCTGCCAATCCTTGAGCATCCGCGCCAGCTCCAGCACGGCGGCCGTGCCGGTCGCATTGTCATTGGCTCCCGGTGCCTCGCCGTAGGAGTCGTAGTGCGCTCCGACGACCAGTGTGCTGGCGCTGAGGCCGGCGCGAGCCTCGCGTGTCGCCTCGATGTTGCGAACGGTGACGCCGCCAACGGCGAAGCGCTGAAGGTCGATGGCGTAGCCAAGATCCCTCAATGTCCTCTCGATGTAGCGGGCTGCTTCCTCCAATGCCTCGGGGTGGCGCACATTGTGCGGCGTGCTGGCGATGGCCGTCACGTGCGTCCTGAGCTTGTCGGCGAGGCCGAGTTCTTCCGCCGTTGCCGCCGGAAGCGGACCCTCGTGGCTGCGCCCCGGCACCCACAGCATGTACCACGCGCCCAGGCCGATCACGGCGGCTGCCGCGAGGAGGAGGCCGACGAGCAATCCGAACCAAAGCATGCGCATGGTGCACGTCTTGGGGTCAGGCCCGCAGGGCCTGACGCTGCGCCTACCCTTTGCCGCCGGCCGAGACCTTGGCCCAGGTGTCGCGCAGGCCGACGGTGCGGTTGAACACCGGCCGTCCGGGCTTGGAGTCGGCGTCGCGGCAGAAATAGCCCTGGCGCTCGAACTGTACCGCGTCCACCGCATTGCTTGCCGCGAGCGACGGCTCCAGGCGGGCGTCGCTGAGGACTTCGAGCGAGTTCGGGTTGAGGTCGGCGGCGAACTCGGCCGCGTTGGGGTCGGGCCTGGCGAACAGGGGATTGTAGAGCCGCACCTCGGCCGGCACCGAGTCTGCCGCCGATACCCAGTGCAGCGTCGCCTGCACCTTGCGCCCGTCGGGCGGCGTGTTGCCGCCGCGCGTGGCCGGGTCGTAGGTGCAGCGCAATTCCACCACCTCGCCGGCCGCATTCTTCACCGCCTCGCGGCAGGTGACGAAATAGGCGTAGCGCAGGCGCACCTCTTTGCCGGGTGACAGGCGGTAGAACTTT
Organism: Hyphomicrobiaceae bacterium; assembly: GCA_035253505.1. Taxonomy (GTDB): domain Bacteria; phylum Pseudomonadota; class Alphaproteobacteria; order Rhizobiales; family Hyphomicrobiaceae; genus AWTP1-13. The sequence goes on along the minus strand of DATFCC010000223.1, from coordinate 2,429 downwards.
TTCGGCGCGTTCTCCATGAAGTCGTCGCGCTCGACGTAGATCTCGCGCGAGAAGAGGATGCGGCGGCTGCCGGCGCCCGGGTCGTCGGGATGGTTGGCGGCCTCCAGCTCCTCGGTCTTGCCTTCTGGGTAGTTCTCGATCACCACCTTGAGCGGGCGCAGCACTGCCATCCGCCGCTGGGCCGATCGGTTCAGCACCTCGCGCACGGAGAAGTCGAAGAGGCCCGCGTCCACGACGCTGTTGGCCTTGGCGACGCCGATGCGCTTGACGAAATCGCGAATGGCTTCCGGGGGCACGCCGCGCCGCCGCAGGCCGGCGATGGTCGGCATGCGCGGGTCGTCCCAGCCTGATACGTGGCCGCCGCGCACCAGCTCGGTCAGCACGCGCTTGGAGAGCACGGTGTAGCTCATGTTGAGGCGTGCGAACTCGTACTGGCGCGGCCGCGAGGGAACCGGGAGGTTGTCGATGAACCAGTCGTAGAGCGGGCGGTGATCCTCGAACTCCAGCGTGCAGATGGAGTGCGTGATGTGCTCCAGCGCATCCGACTGGCCGTGCGCATAGTCGTAGCTGGGATAGATTTTCCAGGCGTCGCCCGTGCGCGGGTGGGTGGCGTGGAGGATGCGGTAGAGGACGGGATCGCGCAGGTTGATGTTGCCGCTGCCCATGTCGATCCTGGCGCGCAGCACCCGCGCCCCGTTCGGGAACTCGCCCGCCCGCATGCGCCGGAAAAGATCGAGATTCTCCTCGGGCGTGCGGTCGCGATAGGGGCTGTTGCGCCCGGGCTCCGTGAGCGTGCCGCGACTGGCCCGCATCTCCTCCTGGGTCTGGTCGTCGACGTAGGCCTTGCCCGCCTTGATGAGATGCTCGGCCCAGCTATAGAGCGTCTCGAAGTAGTCGGAAGCGTGGTAGAGGTGGCTGCCCCAGTCGAAGCCCAGCCAGCGCACGTCGCGCTCGATGGCGTCGATGTACTCCTGCTCCTCCCGCGTCGGATTGGTGTCGTCGAAGCGCAGGTGGCAGCGCCCGCCGAACTCCTGGGCCACGCCGAAATTGAGGCAGATCGACTTGGCGTGGCCGATGTGCAGGTAGCCGTTGGGCTCGGGCGGAAACCGGGTCACGACGCTTCTGTGCCGGCCGGACTCCAGATCCGCCCGTACGATGTCGCGGATGAAGTCCTGGCCCGCCTCGCGGTCTGTGCCAGCCTCTGATGTCATGCCTTCGTTCCCGTTGGCGATGTGTTGCCGCGAGCGGTCCTCCAGACCGTCGCCAAGACGGCCGCCGCGGGATGTGCTACACGGCCCCGGCCGCCGGCAACCCAAGAAAGCGCACGTAAAGCATATGACCAAGCCCGTCGTCACGCGCTTTGCGCCCTCGCCCACCGGCTATCTGCATATCGGCGGCGCCAGGACCGCGCTCTTCAACTGGCTGTACGCGCGCCACACCGGCGGCAAGTTCCTGCTGCGCATCGAGGACACCGACCGCGAGCGATCCACGCAGGCAGCCACGGACGCCTTGATCGAGTCCCTCAAGTGGCTGGGCGTCCAGTGGGACGGGGAGCCGCTCTACCAGTTTGCGCGCGCCGCCCGCCATCGCGAGGTGGCCGAACAGTTGCTGGCGGCCGGCAAGGCCTATCGCTGTTATGCCAGCCCGGTCGAGCTGGAGGAGATGCGCGAGGCTGCCCGGCGCGAGGGCCGCGCCAAGCTCTATGACGGGCGCTGGCGCGATCGCGATCCGTCCGAGGCCCCGCCCGGCGTGAAGCCTGTGCTGCGGCTCAAGGTGCCGCTCGAGGGCGAGACCGTCATCAACGACCATGTGCTGGGCCGCATCGTGTTCCAGAACAAGGATCTGGACGACATGGTGATCCTGCGCAGCGACGGCACCCCCGTCTACAACCATGCGGTCGTCGTCGACGACCACGACATGGGCATCACGCACGTCATCCGCGGCGCCGACCACATGACCAACGCTGCGCGGCAGGTGCAGGTCTATATGGCCATGGGCTGGCCGGTGCCGGAGTTCGCGCACGTGCCCCTGATCCTGGGCACGGACGGCGCCAAGCTGTCGAAGCGCAAGGGCGCTCCCGGCATCGAGAACTTCCGCGCCATGGGCTACCTGCCGGCCGGCCTGCGCAACTACCTGGTGCGGCTCGGCTGGAGCCACGGCGACGCCGAGATCTTCTCCACCGAGCAGGCCGTCGCGTGGTTCGATATCGACGATATCAACAAGGCGCCGGGACGGCTGGATCTCGCCAAGCTCGCCGACGTCAACAGCCACTACATCCGCCAGTCGAGCGAGGCGGACCTGCTGCAGCGCATCAGCGATCTGCTGGCCGAGCTGCCGGACGGCGCCGCAACCCGGGCCCGGATCGAGCGTGTGGGCTGGGACCGGTTCGCGATGGCGCTGCCCTCGCTCAAGGAGCGCGCCAAGACACT
>DATFCC010000222.1:0-2973 GCA_035253505.1 Hyphomicrobiaceae bacterium | reverse complement strand
CGGATGAAGCTCGCGACCACCACCTCACTGACGACGTACGTTCCCGTCCTGCCGCGTCCCTCCGCGGACGCCATGTATCGCTTCGCCGGTCTCGGCGTAGCCGCCGGCGTGCCGGCACTGTTCTGGACGGGCGTGGCGTGGGGAACGGCCCAGGCGTTCGATCTTCCGCTCGGCGCGCCGACATTCGCCGCTGTTGCCGCGATCGTCGGCGGCGTGTGCCTGCTCGGTGCCTCCCTGGCGATGAGCAACCGCGCCTAAACACCGGCTCCGCCGTCTTGGCCCGCCGCGGCGCGCGGACGAGCCCGTTGTCGCCCAATCAGCTCTTGGGTGCTGCCGTCACCGAGCCGCCGGTTGCCGTGCGGCCGCCGTCCGCCACGAACTGCGCGCCGGTGATATTGCTCGCCATATCCGAGCACAGAAACAACACGACGTTGGCAATCTCGTCGGCGGTGCCGTAGCGGCCGATCGGCAGCGTCGACTGATAGCGCGCGCCGACGCTCGCCGGATCGGCCGGATTGAGCTGACTCTCCAGCGAGTGGATCATGCGCGTGTCGATGGGTCCGGGGCACACGGCGTTGACGCGCACGCCCGAGCGCGCCACCTCGCCAGCCGCCGCCTTGGTCAGGCCGATGACGGCATGCTTGGAGGCCACGTAGGCCGACATGCCCGGCGTGGCGACGAGGCCCGCCACCGAAGCCGTGTTCACCACTGCGCCCGATTTCTGCTTGAGCATCACGGGCAGCACGTGGCGCAGGCCCAGGAACACACCCTTGACATTGATGCCGATGACCTGGTCGAACATCGCCTCATCGTATTCGGCGACCGGTGCCACCTTGCCTTCGATGCCGGCGTTGTTGAAGAAGCAGTCGACGCTCCCGTAGGCGTCGAGCGTCGCCTTCACGTAAGCCTGCACGTCGGCAGATTTGGTGACGTCGGCAATGTGGAAGCGCGCGTCGCCGCCCTGCTGCTTGATGGTGCCCGCAGTTCGCTCGGCGCCCGCCGCATCCCGGTCCACCACCATCACTTTGGCGCCGCGCGACGCGAAGGCCAGCGCGGCCGCGCGCCCGATACCGTTCGCCGCGCCCGTGATCAGCGCCACCTTGCCGTTGAATTCCATGGGGTCCTCCGCTCCGAAATTCGCATGATCGGCTCACGGTAGCACGGCGCCCTGCACTTCCAAGCGGAGCAGACTGCACGGCTGCATCGCATTGCGAGCCCTGATCGCGGCACCGATCACCGAGAGAGCGTGCCAGGTGGTAAGGGGGGCAGCCCCCTTGCCGCCACCGCCGATGACTCAAGAGATGGTTCGGGCGAGGGGCTGACCCCTTCCGGCGTTGCAGCTATTTCGCCTGGGCGGGCACGGTGCCCGTGATCCCGAGCTCGTTTTCGAGCCTGGTGATCTTCTCGCGCAAAGCCTTCATCTCCTGGCCGCGGCGCGCCATCTGCATTTGGATGGAGCCCACCTCCATGGACGTGTTGGCGCCGGCGCCCGGCGCGGCATTGCGCATGTTGTTGTATTGGATGTCGAAGATCTTCTTCTGGTCGGAGCGGTTGGCCTCGTCGTACTGGCGCAGCCGCTCGCGGGCCTGGGCCAGCTCGACCATGTTGGCGGTCTGTTGGGGGTCGGACTTCTTCTTGAGCTCCGCCTCCAGCTCGCGCAACCGCTTCTGGATGGCATCGCCATCGGGCTTCGGCAGGGAGCCCGGCGCCGCCACGCGATGGAAGTAGAAGTCGCCAGTGAGCGCGGAATGATCCCACGGCACCTGCTTGCCGCCCGTGGCCGCCAGCACGTCCTTGCGCACCTCGATCATGACGGAGGTGAGGTTGCGATCGGGCTCGCGGATGCCCTTGCTGAGGGCCGCGGTAAAGGGAGAGTTGCGCCCCGACCCATCGAGGGCGACGTTGCCCGGCTGCGTCGAGTAGGCGATGAAGGTGCCCACCCCCGTCTGCACCTGGGCCAAGCCCTGGCCGATGGCGGCCGAGCGGGTGCCCATGGAGCGGGCGAGATTGCGCGCCAGCGGATTGTCGCGGCAGGCATCGAGGAATACCACGTTGGTCTTGCCCTCGCGGTCCAGCTCCATCTGTTTCAGCACGAAGTCGACCGAGAGCGCCTCGAAGTCCAGGTCGCGCTCGACCCTCAGGGCGGCATCGACCGGCACGAGGTAGTTGCGGCCGGCGGCCTGCAGGCCGTGGCCGGCATAGAAGAAGAGGGCGACATCGGCCCCCTCCAGCGCGCGGGCGAAATCGCGCACTTTGCCGTCGAACGCCGGCTTGGTGAGATCGAGGCCGAGGAGCACCTCGAAGCCGACTTCGGCGAGAGCCTTGGCGATGTCGCCGGCATCGTTGACGGGATTGGGCAGCGCGGGGGAGTTCACGTACGCCGAGTTGCCGATGATGAGGGCCACCCGCTTGTCCGCTGCAACCGGCGCGACCAGCAGAAGATGGGCGGCAAGCGCGACCAGCAGACGATGAACGACCGGCATGGGATCCCCCGTTTCCCGACAGACGGCTCTCTCAGAGCAGGGGATTTGGACGGTTCCAAGACAGTAGGCGGAAGAGCCGGAAGCCTCGCCTCAAGCCCCCGCACTGTCGAGGAACCGGCCGATCGCGGCGGCCAGGAGCTCAGGCGTCGCCACTGCCATGTAGTGGCCGGTCTCGATCACCTCGTAGCGCGCATGCGGGATGGCGCGGGCGACCGGCTCCACCAGCGCCGGCGGCCGCACGCGATCGAGGCTGCCGCCGAGCACCAGCACGGGGCAGGCGATGCGGCCGAGCTCCGGCTGCAGGTCCATGCTGGCCAGCATGCGGTAGATGGCGGCGTAGCTTGCGGGGTCGTTGCCGAGCCAGCGCGCGCGGAACGCGGCGAAGCGCGCCGCGTCTTGCCGCAGCTCCGGTGCGTAGCCGTTGGCCATCGACTCGTCGGCCGCGATGGCCATGCCCTCCGCCTCGATGCGGGCAACGCGGGAGAGGGCC
>DATFCC010000221.1:0-10284 GCA_035253505.1 Hyphomicrobiaceae bacterium | reverse complement strand
CCGGTGCGCTGCTGGATGCTGGCGCGGCGCACGAGCTGAAGCTTGGGCGGCTGTGACTTCGTGCCCGTGGCAAGGCGCGCGTCGTAGTAGGGCACCCACGAGGCGCCGCCGATCTGGTAGCGCACCGTCAGATCGGCATCGAGCGCGGCTCCCGCGTTCACGAACACCTTGACCTCGGTGCGTTCGTCCTGGGCCGGCGCGACGGAGGCCAGCTTGCCTTCCAGGTCCTTGATCTGCCGGTCGACGCTGCGCACCTTCACCTGCGTCTCCAGGATCGTCTTCTGGGCCTCGGCTGCGCGGTCGCCGATCACGGCGAAGAGCTGGCCCCAATCCGGTTGCGGGGTCGCGGCGCCGTTGGATGGCGGCGGGCGGTTGGGAAGCTGCGCGAGGTTGCCGACCAGCGCCTTCTGCAGCTCGGCGGCCTGCACCGTCGCGAGCAGGACCGCCTTGTCGTCCTTCAGCTTCTCGATGGCATCCTCGATGCGCTTGCGCTCGCTTGCGGCGACAGCATCGTCGGTGCGCGGCACGAACACGCGCCGGCTGTCGACCGAGCCGATCGCCAGCGGCCCCGATGCCTTGCCCTCCACCCGGATCGAGCTGTGGATGGCGCGCGCCGGCAGATCGGTGAGAAGGATGACGTGGTCACCCGGCTCGAGCCGTACGCGGCTCGCGCGCGTGATCTCGGCGCCCGAGGGGAACACCGTGACGGCATCGATGCGGGACGTGCCCTTGACTTCAGCGCCGATGGCGGCCGATGCGAAGGTGGCGGAGACGAGCGCTGGCAGCAGGAGCGCGAGGCGCATGGGAACCTCCCTGAGGCCCGGCTGACTTGCTGGCCGGCGCCGAACCACATTCAGGGTAATGCTGTTCATGTCGCCAATGTGACTGCAGCACATGCGCCGGAATTAACAATCCGTAACCGAACGCAACGCTGCTGCGCCCGATGCCGCTCAGAACTCCAGGCGGTTGACGCGCACCACCTGCGGCAGGGCGGCGATCCTGGCCAGCACCTCGTCCGATACGTACTCGTCAATGGCGACCATGCAGATGGCATCGCCGCCGGGTTTGTCGCGACCGAGGTTCAGCGTGGCGATGTTGAGGCCTGCCTCCCCCATCAGCGAGCCGAACCGGCCGATGAAGCCCGGCTTGTCGGCGTTGCGGATGAACAGCATGCGCGGCGCCAGCTCGAACTCCATGTCGATGTTGCGCACCTGGATGATGCGCGGACGCCCGTCGGAGAACACGGTCCCGGCCACGGAGCGCTCGTACTCCGACGTGATCACGGTGAGGCGCACGTAGCTGCCGAAGGCGCCTTCCTGGCCGCGCGTAACCTCCTCGAGCTGGATGCCGCGCTCCCTGGCATTGGCGGCGGCGGAAATCATGTTGACCTCAGACAGCAGCGGCCGCAGCACCCCGGCCAGCGCCGCAGCAGTAAGCGGCTTTGTGTTGAGGGTGGCGACCTCGCCGGCGTACTCGAGCCGCACGCCTTTGATGCTGGTCTCGGTGAGCTGGCCGGCGAACAGGCCGAGCTGCTCGGCAAGCTTCACCCAGGGCCGCAGCCGCGGCGCCTCCTCCGCGGTGATGTTGGGAAAGTTGACCGCGTTGGAGATGGCACCCTTGAGCAGATAGTCGGCCATCTGCTCGGCCACCTGCAGGGCGACGTTCTCCTGCGCTTCTGAAGTGGCGGCGCCCAGATGCGGGGTGCAGATCACGTTGGGCAGCCCGAACAGCACGCTGTCCTTGGCCGGCTCGACCTCGAACACGTCGAAGGCGGCGCCGCCCACATGACCGCTCTTCAGCGCGGCCGCCAGCGCCTTTTCGTCGACGAGCCCGCCGCGCGCGCAATTGACGATGCGCACGCCCTTCCTGGCCTTCGCCAAGGCGGCGGCGTCGATGATGTTGCGCGTCCGCTCGGTGAGCGGCGTGTGCAAGGTGATGAAATCGGCGCGCCTCAGCAGCTCGTCGAGCTCCACCTTCTCCACGCCCAGCTCCATCGCCCGCTCGGGAGAGAGAAACGGGTCGAAGGCAACGACCTTCATCTTCAGGCCGACGGCCCGGTCGGCCACGATCGAGCCGATGTTGCCGCAGCCGATCACGCCGAGCGTCTTGGCGTAGACCTCCACGCCCATGAATTTCGATTTCTCCCACTTGCCGCCTTGCGTGGACCGGTCGGCCTCGGGGATCTGGCGGGCGAGCGCCATCATCAGCGAGATGGCGTGCTCGGCCGTGGTGATGGAGTTGCCGAACGGCGTGTTCATGACGATCACGCCCTTGGCGGTGGCAGCCTTGACGTCGATGTTGTCGACGCCGATTCCGGCGCGGCCCACCACGCGCAGCTTCTTGCCGGCCTCCAGCACCTTCTCCGTCACCTTGGTCGAGGAACGGACGGCGAGACCATCATAGCCGGCGATGATCTTCTCCAACTCTTCCTTGGCCAGGCCGACCTTCACCTCGGCGGCGATGCCGCGCTCCTTGAAGATGTCGACGGCGGCGGGGGAAAGCTGATCGGCTATGAGGACTTTGGGGCTCATGGCGCTGCTGCCTCCGAGGTGACGGATTTTGCGCAGACACATGCGTCGAAATCGCTTCCGACACAACCGTCCTGGCGTGCTCGCGTCGCCGCAGGCGCAAAGCGCCCAGGGATTAGGCAGAAGGCAAGCGCGGCCCGAGACCGCCTGCCCCCCGCACTTCCCTCACGCGCCGCCGCCCTCGGTCATGAGCCAGGCGCCGCAGCAGGCCTTGGCAAGCTCGCGCACGCGCAGGATGTAGCTCTGCCGCTCGGTTACGGAGATGACGCCGCGCGCGTCGAGCAGGTTGAAGATGTGGCTCGCCTTGATGCACTGGTCGTAGGCCGGCAGGGCGAGCCTGTGGCGCTTGTCGTTGGCGTCGGCGGCCGGCGCGCCGGCTGCGAGCAGCGCCCGGCACTCCTTCTCCGCGTCACGGAAGTGGGCGAGCAGCATCTCGGTATCGGCGAACTCGAAGTTGAAGCGGGAGTATTCCTGCTCGGCCTGCAGGAACACGTCGCCATAGGTCAGCTTGCGCGCGTCGCTGCGGCCGTTGAAGTTGAGGTCGAACACGCGGTCGACGCCCTGCACGTACATGGCGAGCCGCTCCAGGCCGTAGGTGATCTCGCCGGACACGGGATTGCAGTCGAAGCCGCCCACCTGCTGGAAGTAGGTGAACTGCGACACCTCCATGCCGTCGCACCACACCTCCCAGCCGAGCCCCCAGGCGCCAAGCGTCGGGCTCTCCCAGTCGTCTTCGACGAAGCGGATATCGTGGACCGTCGGGTCGATGCCGATGCGCTCGAGGCTCTCCAAATAGAGATCCTGGAAGTCGGCCGGCGACGGCTTCATGATGACCTGGAACTGGTAGTAATGCTGCAGCCGGTTCGGGTTCTCGCCATAGCGCCCGTCCTTGGGCCGGCGCGAGGGCTGCACGTAGGCGGCGTTCCAGGGCTTGGGGCCTAGCGCGCGCAAGGTGGTCGCGGGATGGAATGTGCCGGCGCCCACCTCCATGTCGTAGGGCTGCAGGATCACGCAGCCCTGCTCGCCCCAGAACTGCTGCAGCGCCAGGATCAGGTCCTGAAAGGACTCGCGCGGCCGCAGGGCGGCGCCATCGGAGGTCGTCTTGCGAGCCGGCTTGGCGGCCTTCTTCTGCATGGATCTGGCGGGTGTTGCAGCGGTTGCGGGCGCACTATACGCAAACCGGCCTGCGGGTCACGCGGATTGTCGGGCCGCCCGGCGCCGTGTGCCTTGAAGGCGCCCGGGCGCGCGGGCTATAAGCGCCGACCAAGCGGAAACCAGCACCCTGCGGAGCTTTGCATGGCCGTCGAGCGTACCCTCTCCATCATCAAGCCGGACGCCACGGCACGCAACCTGACCGGGGCCGTAAATGCCCTGATCGAGAAGGCCGGTTTGCGCATCATTGCCCAGAAGCGGGTGCGCTGGAGCAAGACCGAGGCCGAGAAGTTCTACGAGGTGCACAAGGCGCGGCCCTTCTACGGCGATCTCGTACGTTTCATGACCTCCGGGCCGATCGTGGTGCAGGTGCTCGAGGGCGAGAATGCCGTCAAGGCCTACCGCGACGTGATGGGCGCCACCGATCCGGCCAAGGCCGCGGCCGGCACCATCCGCAAGGAGTTCGCCGAGAGCATCGAGCGCAACTCCGTGCACGGCTCGGACAGCCCCGAGAACGCTGCCGTCGAGATCGCCCTGAACTTCAAGCCGAACGAGATTGTCGGCTAGCTCGGCCGCATTTATCGGCGTCCCGCCCTCGACGGGACGCCGGGTACATCTGCCAGGGTCGCTCCGCGATCATCTGCGTGGACTGCCCGCATGCAACGGGAAGCGGAGGTGCGACATGATCACGCCCGCCTACGTGCGCACCATGGCGGCCTATAATCGCTGGCAGAATGCCAATCTCTACGGCGCCGCCGATCGGCTCGATGACGCTGCCCGCAAGCAGGAGCGCGGCGCATTCTTCGGCTCGATCCACGGCACGTTGAATCACCTGGTGTGGGCCGACCGGACCTGGATGAGCCGCTTCCAGGGCACCCCGCGGCCGAGCGGAGGCATTCCGGAATCGCCTCGCCTTTACGAGCGGTGGGAAGATCTCAAGCGCGCACGGGTCGAGTTCGACGATGTCGTCATCGGCTGGGCCAAGACGCTCGAGCCCGCGTGGCTGGAGGGCGACCTCACCTGGTTCTCAGGTTCCGCCAAACGCGACGTGACCAGGCCCAAGGCGCTGCTGGTGATGCACTACTTCAACCACCAGACCCACCATCGCGGCCAGGTGCATTGCATGCTCACGCAGTGCGGCGCAAAGCCGGGCGATACCGATCTGCCGTTCGGATAGGGGGTGTTGGAAAGGGGACCGGGAATCAGACCCCTTGCCGCAACGGCGCTGGCGCGCCGATCCGCCGGTAACCAATCGCGTTAAGCCTTCGGCGCGGTTGGCGCTGAAGTCTCCCTGATCGTGGCGTATTCGTCGGCGGCAGCACGCGGACAGCCGCAGTCTCGACCGCACAGGACGGGTCGTGAGCGCCATCGGCAGCCAGATTGATTCGAGCCGGCTTGCCGCACCCGCGACCCGGACGCACGTCGCCCTGCCATCCGTCGACTGGCTGAAGCGGTATGCCATCCTGCTGCTGATCGTGCTGGCCGGCTACGCCACCCTCGGCAAGGGGTTCGCCTACGTCGGTTATCCGCCCCTCCTGATCGGCGAGATCACATTGATGCTCGGCCTGCTGGTGATCTACCGGTCGGGTTGCGCGTTCGCCATGCTCGCCACCCCGGCGAGCTTCTCGCTGGCGGTGCTGACCTGTCTCGTGGGACTGCAGACTGCCTTCTCCTTCGGCACCTACGGCCTGGACGCGGTTCGCGACAGCATCATCGTGATGTACGGCCTCTACGCGTTCATTGTCATCGCGCTGCTGCTGGAGCGGCCCGAGCTGCATCGATGGATGGTCGATTGGTACGGCAGCTTCGCCTGGCTCTACGGCTGGATCGGCGGCGGCCTCTACTATGTGACCTCCACGTTCCAGGCGGCCATGCCGGTATGGCCGACGTCGGGGGTTACGGTCGTCTATGTGCGGCTCGGCGAGGCTGCCATCCACATCGCCGGAGCCGTGGTCTTCGCCATCCTCAACCTGCGCAAGGTGAGCGTGCTGTGGGGATGCTCGGCCGCGGCGGCCGTGGCCCTGATAACCCCCAGCCGCGGCGCCATGCTGTCGTGCGTGATTCCGATCCTCCTTGCCTGCGTCATCGGCGGACAGATCCGCCGGCTGGTTGCCCCGCTGATCGTCGGCCTGGCCATTCTGGGCATCGCCCTGGCCGTGGACTTTGATGTGGAGCTGTCTGGCGGGCGTAGCATCGGGCCGTCCCAGCTCATCAACAACCTGGAGAGCATCGTCGGCACGAGTTCCGCCTCCAACCTGGACGGAACCAAGCTTTGGCGCCTGCGCTGGTGGCAGGCGATCCAGGACTATACCTTCCGCGGCCCCTACTTCTGGACGGGCAAAGGGTACGGCATGAGCCTGGCGGAAGCGGACGGGTTCGTGGTGGGCAAGGAGTTCGGCACGCCGCTCGTGCGCGTCCCCCACAATGCGCACCTGACCATGCTGGCGCGATCAGGCGTGCCTGGCCTCGCGCTGTGGGCCATCACGGGCCTCCTCTGGTTCGGCATGCTGGCGCGCAGCCTGATGCTGGCGCGGCGGCATGGGGACGATTGGTGGGCGAACCTCTTCATCTGGATCGGCTGCTACGCGCTCGCTGTCGTCATCGATGCGTCCTTCGACGTGGCGCTCGAGGGGCCCATGGTCGGCATCTGGTTCTGGTGCCTGTTCGGTTTCGGCATCGCCTCGTCGATGATCTACCGATGGGAGCGGGCCGGGCGCCTGCCCGTCATGCACAGATGAGGTTGAGCACGCGCGCCCTGGTTTTGTGCGCGCTCCTGGCCGTTGGGGGGTCGCCAAGCGCGGCCGCCCAGGCCAGCCCCTGCCCGCCAGGAGCCATCGACGTTCCCGTCGGTGCCTCGCTGCAGGCCCTGGTCGACGGCGCACAGCCGGGCGCCGTCTTCTGCATCAAGCCGGGCATCCATCGCGGACAGTCCGTCAATCCCAAGCCCGATCAGCAGTTCATCGGCGAGCCGGGGAGCATCCTCAACGGATCGGCTCCGCTGACCCAGTTCCGGCGCGGCGGCACCTCCTGGCTCGCCGGCAACCAGAACCAGCGCACCATCAAGCGCGGCACGTGCGGCCGGCTCGGCCGCATCTGTGAGCATCCGATCGGCGTCTTCATGGACGGCCGGCCGCTGGTGCAGGTCGAAAACAGAGACGCTGTCGCACCGGGACGCTTCTTCCACGACCGGCAACGCGGCGAGATCGCCATCGGTGACAACCCGGAAGGCAGGACCGTGGAGGTCTCGACGACCAGGTTCGCCTTCCGCGGCATCTCGCCGAACGTCCACATCCGCGGGCTGACCGTTGAGAAATACTTCAATCCGGCCCAGGAAGGCGCGGTGCAGGGTGAGGAGGCGCGCGGCTGGCGTGTGGAGGACTGCGAGCTCCGCCTGAACAGCGGCGCAGGCGTGTCGGTCGGCAGCGGCGGCGCCATTCGCAACAACAAGATCCATCACAACGGGCAGTTGGGCGCCACGGCGGGCGGCAGCGACATCCTCCTCGAGGGCAACGAGATCTGGGCCAACAACATCTACGGCTTCGACTACACCTGGGAAGCCGGTGGCGTGAAGGTCACCGACAGCGAGCGCGTCACCTTCCGCCGCAACCACAGCCATCACAACGGCGGACCGGGCCTGTGGTGCGACGAACGCTGCCGGGACACGGTTTTCGAGGGCAACATCGTCGAGTTCAACGACGACGCGGGCATCTTCCTAGAGCTGTCCCAGACGGCGGTCATCCGCGACAACACGCTGCGCGAGAACGGTCTGGACCGGCCGCGCTGGTACTGGGGCCCGGACATCCAGATCGCCGCGTCGGAGGGCGCGCAGGTCTACAACAACCACATCACCGTGCGCCCGGGCGGACGGGCCATCATGCTGATCGACCAGAACCGGCCGCGCAAGGGCGGCGGCTATTACAAGACGCGCAACAATCACGTGCACAACAATCACGTCGTTTTCCTGGGTGCCGGCAGCGCCGGGGGCGTTTCCGACGCCAAGCCCGGCTCGGAGAACTACGCGATCATCGAGAGCGGCGACAATCGCTTCGACGGCAACACCTACCAGCACGCGGGCTCGAGCAAGATCGACTTCATCTGGGGACGCACGTCCGTGGATTTCGCCGGGTTTCGCGAGCTTGGCCAGGAGCGGGCCGGCACCCTCACCCGGTCCACGGCGCCTGGCAGGTGAGCATCGTCGCTACCGCCGGTCTGGCACCCTCATCAAGCGCATCTGACCGGCACGGGCGGCGTGACGGCGCCCGCCCCTTTCGCGTAGGCTCGCCTCCCGGGAGAAAACGCGCCATGATCGAGCAAACCCTGGACATCGCCACCAAGGACGGGGCGATGGAAACCTTCATCTGCCGGCCGGACCGCGGGGTGCATCCCCTGGTGCTGTTCCTGATGGATGCCCCGGGCGTCCGGGAGGAGTTGCGCGACATGGCGCGGCGGCTTGCCAGCGTCGGCTACTGCGTGCTGCTGCCGAACCTCTACTACCGCGCCGGCCGCGATACGAAGTACGGCCCCGACGTGCTGGTGCACGGCAGCCCGGAGCATCAGCGCATGCGCGCGGTGCGCACCAAGATGACGATCCCTCCGGTGATGGACGACGTGGCCGCCATGATCGCCTTCGCCGACGCGCAGGAAGGCGTGAAGCCTGGGCCGGTCGGCGTGCATGGCTACTGCATGAGCGGGCCTTACGCGCTGGCCGCCGCCGCCCGCTATCCCGACCGCGTCGCCGCTGCCGCCTCGTTCTACGGCACCTGGCTTGTCAGCGACGCGGTGGAAAGCCCGCACCTCACCCTCGGCAAGGGCAAGGCAGAACTTTACATCGCCTGCGCCGAGATCGACGAGCTGGCGCCGATGCCAATGGTGGCTGAGCTGCGCAATCTATTCGAGCGCGCCGGAAGCCCGGGCGAGCTGGAGGTCTATCCGGGCGTGCACCATGGCTTCGCCTTCCCCCAGCGCAAGATCTACGACAAGGCGGCTGCCGAGCGGCATTGGGAGCGGCTGATCGCCCTCTACCGCCGCCGGCTAGGGTGAGCACCGGCTGCAACGGCATCTCCGCGGAGGCGGAGATCCACGCAAGCTTCTGGCGTGGATGCCCGCCTCCGCGGCATGACGGCCGTTGGGTCGGAGAGCTGTGACCCAATCGATTGACCATGGCGCATGCGCGCGGACTTGCTCTAAGCTGATGCGAGCCGCGGCGCGAGACTGCGGAAGAGGCATGGTGGGGACGGAACGCACGCGATGAATTTCGATTTCAGCGACGACCTCAAGGAATTGCGCGAGCAGGCCCGCAGATTCCTGCGCGAACGCTGCCCCACCACATCGGCGCGCCGCATCCTCGAGGGCTCGGAGCCCTACGACAAGGCACTCTGGAAAGAGATCGCCGGCATGGGCTGGATCGGCGCGGCGGTACCGGAGGAGTATGGCGGCGCCGGCCTGGGTCATCTCGGACTGTGCGTGCTCGCCGAGGAGATCGGTTCCGCCATCGCCCCCGTGCCGTTCTCCTCCTCGGCCTATCTTGCCGGCGAGGCGATCCTGGCGGCCGGCAGCGAGGCACAGAAAAAGGCATGGCTGCCGAAGCTGGCCGCAGGCGAGGCGATCGGCACGCTGGCGCTGGCGGAAGGCCCCGGCAAGGCCGACGTCCGCAAGCTGCGTACGACTTTCCGCAATGGCGCGCTGAGTGGCGAGAAGCTGCCGGTGCCGGACGGGGATGTGGCCGACGTGGCCATCGTCGTGGCGCAGGCTGATCGCGGCGTCGTGCTTGCCATCGCCGACCTGAAGGCGTCGGGCGTGACGCGTGAGGCGGTGGAGACGATTGATCCGAGCCGCTCGCACGCGCGCGTCGCCTTCGAGAGCACGCCGGCGGAGGCTTTGGGCAGCGCGGGCGACGGCGAGGCCGTGCTGCGCCGGATCCAGGACCGCGCGGCGGTGCTATTCGCCTTCGAGCAGGTGGGCGGCGCGCAGCGGGCGCTGGAGATGGCGCGCGACTACGCGCTGGAGCGCTACGCCTTCGGCCGTCCGATCGGCTCGTTCCAGGCCATCAAGCACAAGCTTGCCGATGTCTATGTCGCCACCGAGCTGGCGCGGTCGAATGCCTACTACGGGGCCTGGGCGCTGGCGCGCAATGCGCCCGAGCTGCCTGTGGCGGCGGCGTCGGCGCGCATTTCCGCCAACGACGCGTTCTTCCTGGCCGCCAAGGAGAACATCCAGGTGCATGGCGGCATGGGCTACACGTGGGCCTTCGACTGCCACCTGTTCTACCGGCGCGCGAAGCTGCTCTCGCTGGCGCTGGGCAGCACGCGCCTGTGGAAGGACCGGCTCATCACCCAGCTCGAGACGGCCAACGCCCCAATCTGAGGAGCGCAGAATGGACTTCGACGATACTCCCGAAGAGGCCGAGTTCCGGGCCGGCGTGCGCGACTTCCTCGGCAAGAACGCCAAGCCGCGCGATCCCGGTGCCGGCATGGTCTATCGCGCCGGCAACGAGGACCCCGAGTTCCGCAAGCGCGCCAAGGCCTGGCAAGCCAAGAAGGCGGACGCGGGCTACGCTGGGATTACTTGGGCTAAGGAGTGGGGCGGTCGCGGCGGCTCGCCCATC
>DATFCC010000220.1:0-6657 GCA_035253505.1 Hyphomicrobiaceae bacterium | reverse complement strand
GGCGATTGCGGCTCATACGACCGGCGGCAAGCCCTCGCCGACGCGGATGTCGTTGATCACCTGCTTCACGCGCTCGCGCAGCGGCGCGTACTGCACGCCGAATTCCTCGACCAGGCGGCGGTTGTCGATGAGGAAGTTGCCGGAGATGGCGCGCCCGCCGGTCTCGCCCTTGAAGCGGATGTCGGCCTTCGGCAGGAACTCGCGCACCAGCGCCGCCAGCTCGCCCATGCTGACGGTGGCGCCGCCGGAGTTGTAGGTCGTGTGCTTGGGCTTGTCGGAGAGCAGAACGCGGGCGAACGCCTCCGCCATGTCCTCCACGTGGATCACACAGCGCATGGCATCGGCGTGCGGGAACGTCACGGATTGACCGCGCGCGGGCTGGCACATGCAGTTGACGTGATCGATCGAGCCGAACTTCTTGTCGGGGCCGGTCACGTTGGCCGGCCGGACGCAAGTGATGGTCATGCCGTAGGCGCGGCGGTAGTCGTGCGCCTGCCACTCGTTGATGATCTTGTTGACGGCGTACTGCGTCTCGCCTTTCCGCTCGTCCGTCTCGTCGACAAGGCGCTCGCCGAAATGGGACTGCTGGCCCGTCACGGCCAGCGAGCTGGCGAACACCGTGTGCTTCACGCCGCAGCGCCGGGCCGCCTCGAAGCAGTTGTCCATGCCCTGGACGTCGAGCTTGAAGGCGGTATGCGGGGCCAGCTCGCCGATGAAATAGGACAGGTTGATCAACCGCTCGGCGCGCGATTCCTGCACCGCGCCGATGACATCATCGAACTGGGTGACGTCGCCGCGCACGACCTTCACCTTGTCGCCCAGCCTGGCGAACGCCGCCGTCGCTCCCGCGACATCGATATCGACGCAGGTGACGTGGTGGCCGCCGGCCACTAGGATCGGAACCATGCGCCGCCCGATGAACCCTGCGCCGCCGATCACCAAGATGGACATGGCCCTTCCCCTTGCTCGCTTCCCTGTCGCGCAAGCGCGATCCTTGTGCTGTCACGTTAGCAGCACCGCGACCAAGCGAGAAAGCGTCACCGGCACGCGCGAGGGTTGGCCCGACGCATACGACCTCCCCCGCTGACGCAGGAGACCACGCATGCCGGTTTATGAAAAAGGCCCAGTGCAGATCCACTACGAGGAGGCCGGCACCGGCTTTCCCCTTCTGATCCTGCCCGGCGGCGGCCTGAACTCGACGCTCGGCTTCTTCACCGGCAGCGCGCCGTTTCATCCTTTCGAGACGTTCAAGTCCGAATACCGCTGCATCGCCATGGACCTGCGCAACGCCAACGGCGGCCGCTCCGCCGGTCCGCTCGAGGTCGACCGGCCGTGGGATGCCTACGCCGACGACCAGCTCGGCCTGATGGACCACCTCGGCATCGACAGGTTCCTCGTGTTGGGCTTCTGCATCGGCGGCCCCTTCATCTGGAACCTCATCAAGCGGGCGCCCGGCCGCATCGTTGCCGCCGTGCTGGCGCAGCCGAGCGGCTTCCGCGCCTCGGAACCCGACCTCTTCTACCAGACCAACATCAAGGGCTGGGGGCCGGCGCTGTGCGCGCGGCGGCCGGACATCACGATGGAGAAAGTCGACGCCTTCCTGGCCAGGATGTATCGCGCCAACGCCGATTTCGTTTTCACCGTCTCGCGCGACTTCGTGCGCACGTGCCAGACGCCGATCCTGGTGCTGCCCGACGACATCCCGCCGCATCCCTTCGAGGTGGCCATGGAAACGGCGATGCTGGCACCCAATGCCCAGGTGAGCCTCTACCCCTGGAAGGAGCCCAAGGAGCGCATCCCGCTGGCCGTGCGCCACATCCGCCAGTTCCTCGCCGCCCACCGGCCAGCCACTACAGCGGATTAGGGGCCTGTCGGCTTGGCCGACTTTACTTGCGCGGGGTCAGATGGCGGGCGCCGGGGCCCGGGCGGTGGTCCACAGCGCGCAGGATGGCGGCGTTCATGGTGTAGGCGCCCATCACCGCGGTCAGCTCCAGCAGGCCCTTCACGCCCCAGCGCGCACGCACGGCGTCGAAGGTCTCATCGCTGACCTTGCGGGCCTCCAGCAGCTCGCGCCCGTAGCGGATGATCAGCGCTTCGTCCGCGGTCAGCTTGTCCAGGGAACCGAACGTGTCGATCGCGTGGATCGCCTGCTCGCGCACGCCGGCCTTGAGGCCCAGCTTGACGTGAGCGTCCCAGATGTAGTCGAGATCGGCTGCCCGGACGGCGGTGCACACCGCAATCTCCGTCTCGGCATCCGTGAGCGACGTGTGATAGCGCAGATGCTCGACGAGATCGGACAGCAGCGCGCCGGCCTTGCCCGCATAAGTCAGATAGCTGCTCGGCGGCGGGATGGTCGTGCGCGTCTTGAGGATGTGGCGCATGGCAGCGCGCGTCTCCTCGCTGAACCCGGTGGTGTCGGACGGCATCGGCAATCGCGGCATGGCTAGCTCCATTCGCTGCTCGTGATCACGCAGCAAACACAAGGGTCCCGCCCGACGCAAACGGCGGCCACCCGCGCAGGAGCGTTGAGCCGGATATCGTCGGCCCGCCTTTAGGCCTTATCGAGCCCCAGGGCGGCGCGGAAGCGGTGGGCGATGTTGGCGCCGTCCTTCTCCGGCAGCGCCCAGGGGTCTTCCGTGACGGCGATCTTGGCGATGCCGAGCACCGGGCCGGGCGCCGTGAACAGGAAGCGGGCGAGCTCCGCGGCGGCGCCCTGCTCGGTCACGACCATGGTCTCGCGCAGGCCGAACGCCTTGGCCGCAGCGGCGATGTCGGCGCGGCCCGAGGTCAGCCCGCGCTGACGCCCGGTTTCGCCGAACATCTCGTTGTCGAGCACCAGGATGCCGAGGTTGGCGGGGGCCTGGTCGCCGACCACGGCCAGCGAGCCGATGCCCATCATCAGCTCGCCGTCGCCGGTGATGGCAACGACCCGGCGCGCGGGCTGGGCGATGGCGAGGCCGAGGGCGGTCGGCACGGCCAGCCCCATGCCGCCCCAGGAATAGAGGTACTCGGGACTGTCGCCGGCGGCGAAGGTGTCCCACGTGGCGCTGCCAAGGCCGGTGGCGATGAGGGCATTGCCGCGGTGGCGCAGGAATTCGGCGACGAACGCGCGGCGCGCGATCTTGTTGGGCCTGGCGCTCATTGCTGACCGAACCCCTTGGCGCCGATCACCCGCTGGCTGATCAGAACGGCGGCGCTCGTGCGGCTGTTGAAGGCAAGATCGGCGGCGGCCTCGAACGTCTCGCCGATCTCCTTCGGGTTGTCCACGAGGAAGCAGCGAACACCCATCGCCTCCATGGTGGGGCGCGCGGCCTGTCCCATGGGCACCTGCCAGGGATTGAACTCGCCCCAGATGCCGCGCATCGTCACCAGCATGAGGCAGGGCGCGCGGTAGGCGAGCGGCAGGCCCAGCGCGTTGATGCAGTTGCCGACACCCGACGACTGCATGGCGATCATGGCGCGCTGGCCACCGAGCCAGCAGCCGGTGGCGATGCCGATGCCTTCCTCCTCGGTGGTGAGGGTGACGAGGCGGATCTTGCGGTCGGCCTCGATCATGTCGAGGAGCCTGGTGAGGCCGCCGTCGGGGACGGTGCAGACGGTGCTGATCTCCCGCGCCTTGATGGCGCGGAGCACGTCGTGGGACCAGTGGGGAGCGTCGGGCACGCGGGACTTTCGTTACGCCGGCGGTTGGATCACGTCACGCGATGCGGGCAAGGCGCTCGACGGGCTGCAGGTGGCCGAGCTCGCGCACGCGCGCGGCGAAAGTGGCCGCAAGAGGCTCATCGATGTCAAGTACGCTTTTTGTGACCATCTCGCCGTAGGGCGCGGGGAAGATGAACTTGTCGAAGCCCTCGCCGCCCTCGATGTAGTCGAACAGGCGGCCCTTGCGGTCGTTCATATAGTAGACCGTCAGCTTGCCGACGCTGTCCTTGTACTCGATACGGTCGATGGCCGAGAACAATCCCTCCTCGCGCACCAGGAAGGCAAGGCGCCGGCGCACGTAGCCGACGATGGAGAGCTCGTGCTCGCTGGTGACGATGCGCTGGCCGATCTGGTGCAGGTTGAGCGAGGTGCTCTTGCCGTCGGGATCGTTGCGCAGCCGCTGCACCGCGGGCAGCACCAGGGCCTCCTCGAACGCGGTCTTGATCAGCGGCCCGTAGTAGCGATCGATGGCGCCGCGGCGCACCTGCTTGAGGCCGGCACGCTGCAGGAAGAAGCGGCAGAAGTCCTCGGACGGCGCGCTGGCTTCCTCGAGCAGCGAGGTGCGCAGGCGCTTGCTGACGAGACGGACGTGCGCCAGCTCGGCGATCGACTCGGGGTCGAAGCTGGTCTTGGTGACGTGGATCAGCGCGTCCAGCACCTCGTCGGAGACGCCGTTGCGCCACACGCTCTCCAGGTCGATGGTGAGGTAGGGGTCCTCGTCCATCATGTTGGGGTCGGTGGAGTCGACGAAGAACTCGAACACGATGCCGTTGGTGAGGATGCCGAGCTTGGTGGTGGGGATGGAGTTGTAGTGGGCGCGCAGCTCGTCGCGGAAGTCGGCGAGATCCGTGCTGACCTTCTTGCATTCGATGGCGATCACCGGCTGCCCGTCGTGCAGCACCGCCAAATCGACCTTGCTGGCCTGGTTGGGGTCGGCGGCGTACTGCGGGTAGACCTCGTAGGGGTTGCTGTAGTCGTAGCCGAACAGCCCCAGGATCGGCATGACGAGGTAGAGCTTGGTGCTCTCTTCGTTGCCGCATGCGCTCATCAGCCCGACGGATCGCTTGGCGATCGCGCAGAGCCCGGCGCGCAACTCGTTATGAGCGTTCATCGATGCTTCCCCCAACCCTATCCGCCACCCTGCAGCCCGAATCGAATCTGGTGCTTATCATCTAGAGCACGGTCCAAGCCACAATCGAAGGGCTGGGCCGCGCACGGCAGTGGATGGATGCACAACTTGCCAACAGTTGTGGCCCGGTTGCAGAGGCAGGCATGCAACAGGGGTGAGGACTGCGCCAAGCGGCCATCGACGAAGCCTGGCCGCGAGGCCTCCGACATCGACTATGCTGCGGGCAGATCGTTGCGGACCCTGCCGACATGCCGCCACGCACCCCGTCCTGGCTCGTCGCAGCCGCCGCCGCGGGCGCCCTGATCGTGTCTGCGGCGGCCGAGGCGGGCGAACCCTGCACCGGGCTCGCGCCGGGCCCGGCGCACAGCGTCACGGATGTCAGCGACGGGGAGACGGTGACGCTCGACAACGGCCGCGAGCTGCGCCTGATCGGGGCGCTCGCGCCGAGGGCCATCGATGTGGGCGCGGAGCCCGGCGCCTGGCCGGCCGAGATTGCCGCGACCGCCGAGCTGCGCGCCCTGCTGGTCGGCAAGTCCATCGAGCTTGGCTTCGGCGGCGAGCGCGGCGACCGGTATGGCCGCCTGCAGGCGCACGCCTTCATCCGCGAGGGCGACGGGCGACGCTGGGTGCAGGGCCATCTCCTCGAGCAGGGGCTCGCGCGCGCCTATGTGGTCCCCGGCAACCGGGCATGCGAGGAGCCTCTGCTGGCGGCCGAGGGCGTGGCGCGCGAAGCTCGCCGCGGCCTGTGGGCCGATGCGGCCTATGCCATCAAGGCGGCGAGCCGGCCGGCGGAGCTGGCCCGCTACCGCAGCACATTCCAGGTCGTGGAGGGCACCATTGCAGGGGCGGCGCAGGTTCGCGGCGCCATCTATCTGAACTTCGGCACCGACTGGCGCCGCTCGTTCTCCGCATCCCTGCGACGGAACGATCGCAGCCTGCTCGGCGCCTACGCCGGCGACCCCAAGGCCATGGCGGGCAAGCAGGTGCGTGTGCGCGGCTGGCTCGAGCCGCGTGCCGCTCCGGCCATCGACCTGTCGAAGGGCGGCAGCATCGAGTTGATCGGGGAAGCGGCCGCAGTGCCGGCCGGCCCGCTTGGCCGGCCCACCGGCATGCCGCGGGAAGAACAAGAGAAAGCGCCCGGCCTCATCGAGACCGGGCGCTGATGACCTGACGCCCGCGGGCCTTACGCGGCCTTGACCTCGGCCTCCTCGGCGGTGGCCCGGCGTCCCTTGGCGCTCTTGGACAGCACGTCCGTGATGCGCTGCACGGCGCCGCGCTCGTCGAGCTTCTCGACGGCGGCGATCTCGCGCGCCATGCGGTCGAGGGCGGCCTCGTAGAGCTGGCGCTCCGAGTAGGACTGCTCGGGCTGGCTCTCGGAGCGGTAGAGGTCGCGCACCACCTCGGCGATCGCCACCAGGTCGCCCGAGTTGATCTTGGCCTCGTACTCCTGGGCGCGGCGGCTCCACATGGTGCGCTTGATGCGCGCGCGCCCCTTCAAGGTTTCCATGGCGCGCTTGACGATGCCCTCCTCGGCGAGCTTGCGCATGCCGACGCTGGCGGACTTACCCGTCGGCACGCGCAGCGTCATCTTGTCCTTGTCGAAGGTGATGACGAAGAGCTCCAGCGACATGCCGGCGATCTCCTGCTCCTCGATGCCGACGATGCGGCCGACGCCGTGCGCCGGATAGACGATGTACTCGTTGGTCTTGAAGCCGTGCCGCTGGCTGACGGGCTTCTTGCTGGCAGCCGCCGCCGCGGCTGCCGCAGCGGCCGCGGGCGAAGGCGCTGCCGCCGCCTGCTTGCTGGGGGCCGGCGCCTGCCGGGTC
>DATFCC010000219.1:0-15749 GCA_035253505.1 Hyphomicrobiaceae bacterium | reverse complement strand
GTGGCTGCAAGCCGGCCGGCCAAATCACCACGTAGTCCAGGCAGGGGATTACCGCGTTCCGGCGCTTGGCGTCAATGGCCCTATCGTCTAGACGCCTTGCAGAGGGATCGCATGGCAGCACGCACGCAGGCAAAACCGCGGACGAAAAAGGCACCCAGCCGCCGGCCCGGCATTCTACCGGCGCAGGCCATTCGCGGCTTGATCGAGGCTGCGCACATCAAGCTCGCGCAGCCGCGGCTCGCCAACCAGCTGCAGCCGGCGAGCCTCGACTTGCGCCTCGGCGGCCAGGCATACCGGGTGCGGGCAAGCTTTCTGCCGGGGCCGGGAACCGTGGCGGCCAAGCTTCGCGACCTGCAGCTCCACACGATCGACCTCTCGCGCAGCGCCGTATTGGAAACGGGCTGCGTCTATATCGTACCGCTGCTCGAGAGCATGGCGCTGCCGCCGGACTTGTCCGCCGCCACTAATCCGAAAAGTTCGACCGGCCGCCTCGACGTATTCACGCGGGTGATTGCCGACGGCGTGACCGCCTTCGATCAGGTGCCCGCCGGCTACAACGGCCCGCTCTATGCCGAGATCTGCCCGCAGACCTTTCCGATCGTCGTGCGCCAAGGCTCGCGGCTGAGCCAGATCCGGTTCCGCTCGGGCGCGAGCGAGGACGACGACCTGGCACTCACCGAGCTGCACGCCCGCGAGAAGCTCATATCCTCGGACCACGCCGACATCGCGCGCGGCATCGCCCTGTCGGTCGATCTGACCGGCGGCAAGGACGGGCTGGTCGGCTACCGCGCCAAGCGCCACACAGGCCTCGTCGATGTCGACGCGCCGGGTTCCTGCCGCATCGACGATTTCTGGGAGCCGATCCGGCGCCTTGAAGGCAAGCGCCTGATCCTCGATCCCGATCAGTTCTATATCCTGGCCTCCAAGGAGGCCGTGCACGTGCCGCCGACCCACGCCGCCGAGATGGTGCCGTTCAATCCGCTGGTCGGCGAGTTTCGCGTGCACTACGCAGGGTTCTTCGATCCGGGGTTCGGTCATGCCGCAGCCGGCGGCACCGGCTCCAAGGCCGTGCTCGAGGTGAGAAGCCACAAGGTGCCCTTCGTCCTGGAGGACGGGCAGATCGTCGGGCGCCTGATCTACGAGCGCATGGCGGACGTGCCGGAGATCCTTTACGGCCGGGATCTGGGCTCCAACTACCAGGCTCAGGGCCTCAAGCTCTCCAAGCACTTCAAGTAGGCGGCGCGCGCCTGCCTGGCGCCACGAGGCGTCTCGCATCCGCACTCGCTCATCCTTCGCGCACCGGCGCATTTGCATGCGCCTTATTCGGGTCGGGGTCGGTTGCTAGGGTTGGAAGGCGCTTGGCGCTGGAACGCCGAGGGCCGGTGTGCGATACGAAGGCATGCTGATCGGTGCGCCGACGGGCACCGCTGCAATGCTGCGAACGCAGGGTCAATGAAGGGTCTGCTCACATTTGTTGTCGTTCTTTGCGTGGTGGCGGTGCAACCAGCGCTCGCCCGCGCCGATGCTGCGACTGACTGTTTCAGCGAGGACATCGAGCGGCGGATCGAAGGCTGCACGGCCCTCATCGAGCAGCGCGACGAAAGCGTGGCGGATTTGAGCTTCGCCTACGCCATGCGCGCGCTGGCCTACTCGCTCAAGGGCCAGTACGGCACCGCCATCCGTGACTACGACGTGGCAATCACCATGAAGCCCGATTTCGCCGTCGCGCTGAACAACCGCGCCTGGGCCTATTTCCGCTGGGGCAAGGCGGCGACCGGCCTGCCGGACGTGGAGCGGTCGCTGCAGCTCAGCCCCTCCAGCGCCCATGCGCTCGACACCCGCGCCCACATCCGCCAGGCGCTCGGCGATCCTAAGGCGGCGCTCGCCGACTACGACCGGGCCATGTGGCACGGCGGGTCGCGCATGATCAAGCTTTACCAGTGCGGACTGACTGAGGCGCGACTTTACACTGGCGAGATCGACGGCATCTGGCGCATCGAGCTTACCCAGGCGCTGGAACAATGCGTGCGCGACAAGGCCTGCGATCCGTTGCCCGCCGACGAGCAGTGCCGGGCGGCGACCAGCTAGGCACCGGCCCCCTGCGGCGCGGCCGGTCCGAGGTTGTGAACAGGTGGCGGACGTCTGGCGTCAGCCGTTCAATTCTCCGGCACCTGCATCGGCGGCAATACTCGCGGCAGCGGTCATCGGAAACCTTGCCCGAAGCGGCGCCTGTAAGGCGCCGTGGGCATCGGCGTCGAATCGAGTTGCCGGGTCTGCTCTGCCGGCGCGAGCGAACCACCCCCGCGAAACCGCAGGCCCGATAACCCCGCTGTTTCCTTCCCGCTGCGGCCCTACAGCGTCAATGCTGTTGGCCGTTACCCTGCAGCTTGTTCATCTCGTCCTTGATTCGGAGCTTTTCCTTTTTCAGCCGGTTGATCTGGAGGTCGTCGCTGCCGGGTCTAGCCAGTTCTTCTTGAATTTTGAGCTCCAGGGTCCGGTGCTTTTCGGAAAGCTCCGCGAGATGTCCTGCAAGTGTCATATTGCCCTCCGATTGGGGTTGAAGGCGCTTGAAGTGTGACACGGAAGCGACGCTCGGTCCAGTCCCGGCAGGAGGCTGTGCACGACTTTGCAGCCACCGTTCGGGTCGATTTTTATTCGATAAGTCATAATGTTACACAGTGGTACGCACCACCCTTGCCGTTGCCGGCCCAGGGCGATAGTAATAGCTCAGTGCAAGCGGCTTTCCCGGCGGAGGGCCCCCAGGGCCGATGCAGCGACCGGACGAGCGCGAACTCCGCGAGGAACTGACCCGGCTTCGGGCCGAGCACCGCGACCTGGACTCCCAGATCGTGGCCGAGGAGGCGTCCGCCCACGGCGATCAGCTCCTGATCAAGCGGCTCAAGAAGCGCAAGCTGGCCCTCAAGGATCGCATCAAGGCCGTCGAGGATCAGCTCCTGCCCGACATCATCGCCTAGTTGTGCACGGGTTGCAGGCCGCGGCGGCCTTGCCACCGGCGCGGCTCTCGATTTTAAGTTCACGCTTTCCGCGGACAGGCGCACATCATGGCAGGCCAGGCAAAGATCGGCATCATCATGGGCAGTCTCTCGGACTGGCCGACGATGAAGTGCGCCGCCGACGTGCTTGACGAGCTGGGGGTGGCCTACGAGGCCAAGGTGGTCTCGGCCCACCGCACCCCGCAGCGGCTCTACGAATATGCCAAGACCGCCAAGGCGCGCGGCCTCCACGTCATCATCGCCGGCGCGGGGGGAGCCGCGCACCTTCCCGGAATGACCGCCGCCATGACCGAGCTGCCGGTGCTCGGCGTGCCGATCGCGCGCGAGCCGCTGTCGGGCCACGACAGCCTGCTGTCGATCGTGCAGATGCCCGCCGGCGTGCCGGTCGGCACCCTGGCAATCGGCAAGCCGGGCGCCACCAACGCCGGCCTGCTTGCGGGCCAGATCCTGGCCCTGCAGGACCAAGAGCTCGCCAAGCGGCTCGAGGGGTACCGCTCCAAGCAGTCTGCATCGGTCCCCGAGGCCCCGAAGGGCGATGCCTGAGGATCGCGCGCCAACCCCCCTTCCGCCGGGCTCCACCGTCGGCATCTTGGGCAGCGGCCAGCTCGGCCGCATGCTGGCCGTGGCCGCCGCTCGCATCGGGCTCAGGACGCACGTCTACTGTCCCGACAGCGGCCCGGCCTTCGACGTGGCGACGGCGACGACGAAAGCCGCCTTCGAGGACAAGGCAGCGCTGTCGGCCTTTGCCGCGACGGTGGATGCCGTCACCTTCGAGTTCGAGAACGTGGCCGTCGAGACGGCGCGCCATCTGGCGACGCTGGTGCCGGTGCGGCCGGGCGCGAGGGCGCTCGAGGTGGCGCAGGACAGGTTGACGGAAAAGGAGTTCATTTCCGGCCTCGGCGTGCCGGTCGCTCCCTTCCGTCGCGTGGATGGTGCCGCGGACGTGGCCGGCGCGCTCGCGGCCATCGGCGGCCCGGCGATCCTCAAGTCACGGCGGCTCGGCTACGACGGCAAGGGCCAAGCCGGCGTGACGGCTGCCGCCGAGGCGGACGCCGCATGGGCGGCGGTCGGCGGCGTCGCGGCCGTGCTCGAGAAGCGCATTGCCTTCACGCACGAGCTGTCGGCGCTCGCGGTGCGCGGCCTCGACGGGCGTCTCGCCTTCTACGAATGCCCCCACAACACCCACGAGGGTGGCATCCTGCGCCGCTCGGTGGTGCCCTCAGGGTTGCCCGCTGCGGACCTGGCGCAGGCGCGCGCCATCGCCGGAACCATCGCCGGTGCGCTCGACTACGTCGGCGTGCTGGCGGTGGAGATGTTCTATCTGGGCCCCGACGCGCCGCCGGGCGAGAGGCTGCTCGTCAACGAGATCGCCCCGCGCGTTCACAACTCCGGGCATTGGACCATCGAGGCGTGCGCCATCAGCCAGTTCGAGAACCATATGCGGGCCGTCGCCGGCTGGCCGCTCGGCTCAACCGCACGCCACAGCGATGCAGAGATGCTGAACCTGATCGGCCGCGAGGCGCTCGACTGGCAACGGCTCGCTGCCGAGCCCGGCGCAGCCCTGCACCTCTACGGCAAGCGCGAGGCCCGTCCCGGGCGCAAGATGGGTCATGTCACCCGGCTGCTGCGCCGGCCAAGCCCTTGAGCCGGCGCAGGCATTTTTGCGCTATCACTCATTGCGATGACAACCGGGCGTGCACCTGAAGGTCTCCCCATGCTCCACCATCGCCGCCTGTTGACCGCTCTGCTCGCCGCCGCCGCGCTCGTCGCGGCCGGACGCGGGGAGGCGTGGGAGCCCAAAGAGGTGACGATCTCCTCTCCGCTCGCCGGCAAGGGGCCGTTCACCGCGCAGCTTGTGCGGCCACAGGGCCGAGGGCCGTTCGCGACCGTCGTCGCCCTGCACGGATGCGGCGGGCTTCTCAATCGCGACGACGATCTCACCAAGCGCGAAACCGACTGGGCCGATCGGCTGGTCGGGGCCGGCTACGCCGTGCTGTTCCCCGACAGCTTCACGGCGCGCGGCCTGCGCCAGATCTGCACCGTGCACGAGCGCACGATCTTCCCTAAGGACCGCGCCGAGGATGTCGCTGCCGCGGTCGAGTGGCTCTCCAGGCAGCGCTTCGTCGACACGAGCCGGCTGGCCCTGATGGGCTGGTCGCACGGCGCCATGAGCACGCTGTGGGCCGTGCGCGAAGGCTTCATGACGGATGGGCCGCAGTTCAAGACGGCCATCGCCTTCTATCCCGGCTGCCGCGAGATCGCCAAGCTTCCGGACTGGAAGCCGCGGCTGCCGCTGACGGTGTTGACGGGCGCCGCCGACGACTGGACGCAGCCGGGACCCTGCCGTGAGCTGGCGCAACGCACCGGCTTTCGCTTCGTCGAGTATCCGGGTGCCTATCACGGCTTCGATGCGCCCGATTCCAAGGTGCGCGTGCGCAAGCGCCTCGGTGCGGTGAAAGGCGGCGAGGCCCACGTCGGCACCAACCCCGAGGCGCGCGCCGCCGCCATCAAGGAAGTCATGAGCACGCTGGCCGCAGCCATCGGCGGCCGGTAGCAGTTTGACGGAACAAGCCCCGGTTGGGGGTGGGGTGCAACAGGCGAAGCCGTATTGCACCGATTGGCCGTGCGGCGGTGCAATACGCTGTGCTATTGCACCCTGCATTTTTCTGGCGCTGAGCCCGTCGATACGACAACTGCCTCGGCTCAGCGAGCTGCACCGCTGACCTCCCTTGCCGCGCCGTCGTTTGGCACTACAGATAGACACATGAGGCGCCCGGGCAGGGCGTCGGCACGGATCGTCCGCGGCGAGCAGGAGGCTTGCATGGTTCGCTATCTGAAGCGCGGGATGGACGCGGGTGCCATCAAGGCCGCCGATGCGCAGGTGCGCGCCACGGTGGAGGCGATCCTTGCCGACGTGGAGATGCGAGGGGACGCAGCCGTGCGGGAGCTGTCAGAGAAGTTCGACAAGTGGTCGCCGCCCTCCTTCAAGCTGAGCCCGCAGCAGATCGAGCGTGCCATCGGCCACGTCGCGAAGCGCGATCTGGAAGACATCAAGTTTGCGCAGGCGCAGGTGCGCAACTTTGCGCAGAAGCAGAAGGAGACGATGCGCGACCTGGAGGTGGAGACGCTGCCGGGTGTGGTTCTGGGCCACAAGCACATTCCCGTCAGCTCGATCGGCTGCTACGTGCCGGGCGGGCGCTACCCGATGGTCGCCTCCGCCCACATGTCGATCGTCACGGCGCGCGTGGCGGGCGTCAAACGCATCATCGCCTGCGCGCCGCCGCATCGGGGTGGTCCGCACCCGGCCATCGTCGCCGCCATGCATTTCGGCGGCGCCGACGAGATCTATGTGCTGGGCGGCGTGCAGGCGGTCGCCGCCATGGCGCTGGGAACGGAGACGGTCGGCGCCGTCGACATGGTGGTCGGCCCCGGCAACGCCTATGTCGCCGAGGCCAAGCGCCAGCTCTTCGGCCGCGTCGGCATCGATCTTCTGGCCGGCCCGACCGAGACGCTGGTCATCGCCGATGACAGCGTCGATGCCGAGCTGTGCGCGACCGATTTGCTGGGCCAGGCCGAGCATGGGCCGACCTCGCCCGCCGTTCTCGTCACGGACTCCGAGAAGCTCGCGCGCGCCACCATGGGCGAGGTGGATCGGCTCTTGAAAATCCTGCCCACCGCCGACGCCGCCGGCAAAGCCTGGACGGACATGGGCGAGGTGATCGTTTGCGCCAACGCCGACGAAATGCTTGCGGAGGCCGATCGCATCGCCTCCGAGCACGTGCAGGTGATGACGCGCGACCCCGACTGGTTCCTGGCGCGCATGCAGAACTACGGCTCGCTGTTCCTGGGCCCGCGCACCAATGTTGCCTATGGCGACAAGGTGATCGGCACCAACCACACGCTCCCCACCAAGCGCGCGGCGCGCTACACGGGTGGGCTTTGGGTCGGCAAGTTCCTCAAGACCTGCACCTACCAGAAGGTGCTGACGGACGACGCCAGCACGCGCATCGGCGAGGCCTGCTCGCGCCTGTGCATCCTGGAGGGCTTCTCGGGTCACGCCGAGCAGGCCAACGTGCGCGTGCGCCGCTATGGCGGCCGCAACGTGCCCTACGCCGGCGCCGCCGAGTGAGCTGATCTCTTCTCCCCATGCCTCCCACGAGACTTTCGTAGGTTGGGTCGAGCGTCAGCGATGACCCAACGCACACACCTTTGAACGAAATGTTGGGTCTGCGCTTCGCTTGACCCAACCTACACGCTGGATAAGGCCCGGGATGAGGGCGAGCTTGTGGATGGTTCGAACCAGGTCGCAATTGCTCTAGGGTGGGGGGTGGCCCTGAATACTGGTGTTTGGGTTTGCCGCTGCCCCTCACCCCGACCCTCTCCCCGCAGGCGGGGAGAGGGAGAGAGAGAAACCTCCCATGAGCCCCACCATGAGGTTGCCCGCCGCCCCTTCGTTCCGCCTCGACGGCAAGCGCGCGCTGGTGACGGGTGCCGGGCGCGGCATCGGGCTCGCCGCGGCGTCGGCACTGGCCGACGCAGGCGCGCATGTCACCCTGCTGGCGCGCACGCGCGATGAAATCGAGGCGGCCGCCGCAGCGATCCGCTCACGCGGGCAGAAGGCCGACACGCTGGCGCTCGATGTCACCGACTTGGCGGCAATGCAGCGGGCGATCGCGACGGCGGAGCCATTCAATGTGCTCGTCAACAACGCCGGCACCAACCGGCCGAAGTTGCTGCTCGACGTCAGCATCGAGGACTTCGACGCCATCATGGGTCTCAACGTGCGCGCCGCCTATTTCGCAGCGCAGGCGGTGGCGCGGCGGCTGGTGGAGGCGAAACAGCCGGGCTCGATCGTCAACATCTCCTCGCAGATGGGCCACGTCGGAGCGGCGCGGCGCACGGTCTACTGCGCCTCCAAGCACGCCATGGAAGGCTTCACCAAGGCCATGGCGGTCGAGCTCGCCCCACACGCCATTCGCGTCAACACGCTGGGGCCGACCTTCCTCGAGACGCCGCTGACGAAGCCGTTCTTCGACGACGCCGCGTTCAAGGCCGAGGTGCTGGCCAAAATCAAGATCGGCCGCCTCGGCAAGGTCGAGGACGTGCTGGGCGCACTGCTGTTCCTGGCCTCGGATGCCTCGGCGCTCGTCACCGGCACCGCCATCCTGGTGGATGGCGGCTGGACGGCAGATTGAACCTTCAGCTCACCTTTGCCGGCGCCTTGGCGTAGTCGGCATCGCTGACGGGCTCGAGCCAGGTCGTGGCCTCGCCCTTCTCGTTCGACTCCGACATGGCGAGATGCGCCATCATGTGGTCGGGCGCAGCGCCGTGCCAGTGCTTGACGCCGGGCGGAATGACGACCGTGTCCCCGGGCAGCAGCACCTGCACGTCCTCACCCAGCGTCTGATAGCGGCCGACGCCGGAAATAACATAGAGAATCTGGCCGACGGCATGCGTGTGCCAGTTGGTGCGCGCGCCTGGCGTGAAGCACACGCGCGAAGCGCGAAGCCGCGACGGCGCCTCGGGGGCGAACACCTCCTCGTGCAGCACGAGGCCGCCGAAGTTGGCGCTGGGTGCCTTGTTGGTCGGCCGGCTGGCGGCCCGCATGATCCTTGCGCGCATACTGTTCTCCTCGGCCCTGCTGGCGATCTGACCGCCGCTCGAGCGGTCCGCATTTCCGTGGCAAGAGTTGCAGAGGCGGCGCCGCGGCGAAAGCGGATTGTGCCGCGTCATACCAGCATCGACGTGCGCGACGGGCTCCGCGTCATCCGCGTCATCCGCGGCGCCCGAGACCGTGCTCCGTCTTCTCCCACAGGTAGGGATGGCGCGCGAGCTGCCACACGGCGCGATAGGCGGCGATCGAGATCAGGAGCCAGTAGGCCGGCATCAGCAGCGCCGAGACGGCGAGGTCGCGCCGGCGGCGACGCCACACGCTGATGATGCCGACCAGGATCGACACGCCGTAGCCGATGGCGAGATTGACGACGGCAATGGTCCACAGCACCGCGCCGGCCATCGTCTCGGATGGCTGAAGGAGGCTTCCCGACAGGGCATGGTAGGCGAGCAGCAGGTAGAACAGCGGGTGGACGAGCGCCGAGCCGATCAGCCCGCCCATGAGCGCATGGAAGCCGACGGCGGACCGCAGGCCGAGCTCGCGGTTGAGCCGCCGCAGCTCGCGCGTGTGCACCAGGTAGGTTTGCATCCAGCCCTTGAGCCAGCGCGTGCGTTGCGTAAGCCAGACGCGGAAGACGGGTGGCGCCTCCTCCCAGGTGGTCGAGGCGAGCACGCCGGTCTTGTAGCCCAGGCGCGCGATGCGGACGCCGAGGTCGGCGTCCTCGGTCACATTGAAGGGGTCCCAACCGCCGATGCCGATGAGGGCCTTGCGCGGGAAATGATTGGATGTGCCGCCGAGCGGAACGGGGAGGCCCAGCCTCTCGAGAGCGGGCAGGATGGAATCGAAGAGCACCGAGTACTCGATGGTGAATTGGCGCGTGAGCCAGCTCTGGCGCGGATTGTAGATGTTGAGCTGCGCCTGCAGGCACACGAGCTCGCGCGGCGACCGGCGGAACACCTCCCACGCACGCCGGAGCTGCGCCGGCTGCGGCCTGTCCTCCGCGTCGTAGACCACCACGAACTCGCCGCGCGCGACCTGCAGGGCATAGTTGAGCGCCTTGGGCTTGGTCTGCGGCCCGCCGCTCGGGACCACCAGGGACCGGAAGTTGCCGGGCAGCGCCAGCTTGAGAAGCGCCGCCTGCGTCTCGGTGTCGACCTCCTCCAGCACGATCAGGATTTCGAGCTTGGCCGCCGGATAGTCGAGCGCGCGCAGCGACTGGATCAACCCCGGCAGCACGCGGGCCTCGCGAAACACCGGGACGAGCACGGTATAGACCGGCAGCAGGTGGTCGGGGAGACGTGGCTCGGACGCAGCGTGCGCCTTGTGCTTCGCGCCCGCGAGCGCCTGCCGCAGGGCGAACAGCCGCAAGGCCGTGACGCAGAGGAAGGGCAGGCCCATGAGGGTGGTCATCGCCGCGATCATGGCGTCCGCGTGCACCGCCAGGCCGCCGATGACGATGCCGGCCGCGGCCACGGCCGCGAGCATCTGCCACGTCGAGAAGGGTGCTCCGGCCGAGTTCTTCGGCTGCCGGCGCAGGAGCCCGCGCGCAGCCGCCTCGACACGCTGGCCGCGGGACCGCGCCTCCAGAGCGGCGTCGACGAGCAGACGGGTGGCGAGCACCACCGCGATGCCGCGCTGTCGCAGCAGTGCGACCTGCTCGTGCAGGACGCCGGGGGCCGCCGCCGTCACGTCGAGCACACGGCAAGGCCCGCCGGCGGCGCGCGCGCAGAAGCCGATGCCGTCGACAGGGATATGGCCCGGCCAGTCGAGCTCGAGGGCGTCGTTCCAGCCCGCCAGGGGCACGCCGAGGGCCTCCGCCAGGATCGCCGCGTAGTCGTCCTGCGTGACGCGTCCGCAGGCCAGCAGCACCTCGTGCACGGCGACGCCGCAGCGCGCCGCCTCGGCGCCGGCAGCCTCGAGGGCCGCCCGATCGATCGCCACATCGAGGAGAAAATCGTACTCGCGCAGGGACCGCGGCACCGGCGGCATCGCCGCGCGCAGCGGCTGTGCGGGCCGCCGCATCCGCGCTACACTGCTGCCGGGAATCGCCGCCGGGCCGCGCACGCGGCCGGATGCTCCCCGCCTTACTCGTTGAATGGCCATGACGCCCGCGCGCGAAAGGCCGAACCCGGACGATCATGTTAGCGACCAGGTGCAAGAGAGTTGCCCTACTTTTTGTTGGCCTGCTTGCGTGCGCCGGCCCGGTGTCGCGCTCGTCGGCGCAGCAGTCGAGCGCAACACCTCCCGCCAGCGCTCCCGCCGAGCCCCCGCCACCGCCGGCATCGCGCGCCGCCATCCGATTTCTGACCGACAGCGACTATCCGCCGTTCAACTACTATGACGAGGACAACGTCCTCACCGGCTTCAACGTGGACATCGCGCGCGCGGTGTGCCTCGAGCTCGCTGCCGCGTGCGACATCCAGACCCGGCCATGGCAGGAGCTGCTGCCGGCACTGCGGCGCGGCGAGGCTGAGGCCGTAATCGCCTCGCACGCCATCAGCGCGAATGCGCTCAAGATGGTCGACTTCACCGACCGCTACTATCACACGCCGGCGCGCTTCGCCGGCAAGCGCAGCACCGGCCGGCTCGACGCCACACCCGAAGGGCTCGAAGGCAAGAAGATCGCCGTCATCAAGGGTTCCGCGCACGAGGCTTACCTGCGCGCCTTCTTCCGCGACAGCTCGATCCGCGCCTTCGACACCGCGGATCTGGCGCGCGATGCGCTGCTCGGCGGCGCCGTCGATCTGCTCTTCGATGACGGCATCTCGCTCGTTTTCTGGCTCAACGGCACCGCGTCCAAAGCCTGTTGCGAGTTCAAGGGCGGGCCGTTCGGCGAGCCCAAGTATTTCGGCGATGGTGTCGCCATCGCCGTGAACCGCAACGACCCCGAGCTCAAGGCGCTCATCAATGCCGCGCTGAAGCGCATTCGCGATAGCGGACGCTACGAGGAGCTGGTGCTGCGCTATTTCCCGCTGCGCGCGTTCTGAGCGCAGGCAGCGGAACGGTTTGCCCGCCACCTTCCCGACGCAGCGACATTGCAAGACGCCGCGCGATGGGTGCGAGACGCCTGTGGAGATGGCATCACCCCGAGAGGAGCTCGCAGGGATGATCGAAGGGTCCTGTCATTGCGGGGGCGTCCGCTGGAGCTTCGACGGCACCCCGGAGTCGGCGACCGCTTGTAACTGTACGGTCTGCCGGCGCTACGGGACGCTATGGGCCTACGACTATGAAGGCGAACGCATACGGACCGCAGGGCCGACCCGCGTCTATGCCTGGGGAAGCCGCTCGCTCGGCTTTCATTTTTGCGAGCACTGCGGGTGCGTCGCCTACTGGCGCGCGCTGGCCCCGCACGAGGGCCGCCGCCGCATCGCCGTCAACCTGAGGCTGGCGCAGCCGGAAGCGGTCGGCGCCATCGCCATCGAGCACTTCGACGGGCTCCTCAGTTTCGACGACTTGGGACGGGACGGACGGTGCGTCGCCGACATGTGGTTCTAGGGGCATCTTTCTCAGACCGCCGGATGGCGGGTTTGACGGTTGCGGCAAAGTATGCCGCACTGCTGCGGCCGCTTCACGGGGTTCGACATGCTGCCAGTGAAAGACAAGCTCAACATCTGCTTTGCCCACGGCGCCTACCAGATGGCGGCCCGCTTTGCCGCGCGCGGCACGGGCATCGCCCACTTCCAGGTGTGGAAGCCCGAGGAGATGGCTCAGCGGGTGCCGGAGGCCGATGTGGTCGTCGTCTCCATGATGTGGAAGAACGACATGCTGCCGGCGGCCAAGCGCTTGAGATTCATCCAGTCCATCAGTGCGGGCATCGACCAGTACGACCGCGAGAAACTGAAAAGCCACGGCGTCCGCCTCGCCAACGCCGCCGGCGTGAATGCGGCAGCGGTGTCGGAGCACGCCATGGCGCTCATCCTGGCGCTGAAACGCCACATCCACACCGGACGCGACAACCAGGCGCGCAAGTTCTGGCGCGGCATGATCTCCGACATCCCGGCGCGCGAGGACGAGCTCGGCGGCAAGACGCTGCTGATCGTCGGCCTCGGCAAGATCGGCGATCGGCTGGCCAAGTTGGCCAAGGCGTTCGACCTCAAGGTCGTCGCCACCCGCCGCGATCCGCGTCATGGCGCCGGCGCCGCCGACGCCATTCATGCCGATGACAAGCTGCACGAGCTGCTGCCGTCCGCCGACATCGTCGCGCTGACATGTCCGCTCACGCCGCAGACGACCAACCTGATCGACGCCAAGGCGCTTGCCCTGATGAGGCCGACGGCTCATCTCATCAACGTCGCGCGGGGCAGGGTCGTGGACGAGGATGCGCTGGTCCGCGCGCTGCAGGAGAAGCGCATCGCTGCCGCGGGCCTGGACGTGACTCGCGAGGAGCCGCTGCCCGCTGCCTCGCCGCTGTGGGAGATGCCGAACGTGATCGTCACCCCGCACACTGCCGGCGAGACGCAGCGCTACGAGGACGGCGTCATCGACCTGCTCGTTGAGAACCTCGACCGGCTCTGGCGCGGCGAGACGGCCCTCAAGAACCAGATCGTCTAAAGAGGAACACGAGAGGGAGCCAAAGCGAACCCAGGGGTCAGACCCCTCGCGCACACCGTACCGTTGACAGCGATCGGCGGAGGCGAGGGGTCTGACCCCTTTTCCCGGTCCTGCGGCCTACTTGGCCTGCGGCACCGCGGACTTCACGAACGGGTTCTTGCAGCCAGCAATGTACTTGGCGTCCAGGTCCTTGAACTCGGGCTCGGTCGCCTTGACCACGCGCGCCTTGAGCAGGGCCGCCTTGTCCGGTGGGTTCTGCGCGACGAACACGTGGGGCGCGGCGCAGGTGAACAGCATGTAGCCGCGCGTGTCCTTCTGGGCGGCCATCCGGGAGGCATCGCCGTAGCGGTAGATCTTCTGGCCCTTGTCGTCGTTGACGACGACGTAGGCGAGGCCGGAGCCGGTCGTATAGGCCTCGCGGAACTTGGCGAGGTCGGGATCCGGCGCCGGCGGATCGGCGGCCAGCGCACCGGTGGCGGCAAGAACGCCGATGACCGGCGCCGCAATCAGAGACTTCCTCAAGATACTTCGCTCCATGTTGTGTTTGCCGGCCAGACGGAAACAGCCAATCTGCCCCTGACCGCGCGGCGGCAACGGGCCCCGGCGAGATGATACCAACCAACTGCGACAGCCGCACCTCGGCCGAATGCAGTGCAGCGGCACATACCGCGACGGCATCATCCATGCAGGCACAGCGTGCTGCCATTCCCAGCACAGGCTTTGTGACCTCCGCTGAAAGCAGCTAGATTGCGCGCCGCACGGCCACCCGAAAATCAGGCGGCCCTGAGGAATAACGCTTATGCGCGATCGCCTGCATTTCCTCCTGCTGAACATCGGCCACTTCCTGGACCACCTGTTCACCCTCATTTTCGCGACCGTTGCGGCGCTGGCGCTCCATCGCGAATGGGGGCTCGGGTATGCGGATCTGCTGAGATACGCGACGCCCGGTTTCTTTGCGTTCGGGGTGTTCGCGCTGCCCGCCGGCTGGATCGCCGACAAGTGGAGCCGCGAGGGCATGCTGAGCGTGTTCTTCATCGGCATCGGGCTGGCGTCCATCGCGACATCTTTCGCCCGCTCACCGTTCGAGATCGGCCTCGGCCTGTTCGTGATCGGCGTGTTCGCCGCCATCTACCACCCGGTCGGCCTCGCCATCGTGGTGGAGAAGTGGCGCAATACGGGCATGCGCATCGCCGTCAACGGCGTGTGGGGCAACCTGGGCGTCGCCAGCGCGGCGCTCATCACCGGCTACTTCATCGACCACGGCGGCTGGCGCATCGCCTTCATCGTTCCGGGCATGATCTCGATGCTTGTTGGCATCGCCTACACCGTCCTGATGTGGGAGGAGATCGCCGCGCCCAAGGTCCGGAACAAGACGAGCGCCGTCGCGCGCGACGTGCCCGCCGACGTCAAGGCGCTGCTGCTCCGGGTGTCGATGATCGTCTTTTTGACGACGGCGGTGTCGAGCATCATCTTCCAGTCGACGACGTTCGCCCTGCCCAAGGTGTTCGACGAGCGGCTCGGCGGCCTCAGCGTATCCGCCACCATGGTCGGAGGGCTCGCGTTCTTCGTGTTCGCGCTGGGATCGATGGGCCAGCTTGTCGTCGGCCATTACCTCGACAAAGTGGGACCGCGCACGGTGTTCGCGATCGCCGCGGCCACCCAGGTCGTGTTCTTTGCCATCATGCCGGGGCTCTCCGACTGGCCGGCGCTGCTGTGCGCCATGGCCTTCATGCTGGCGGCGTTCGGCCAGATTCCGATCAATGACTTCATGATCGGCCGCCTCGCCGACGGCGAATGGCGAGCGCGCATCTACGGCGTGCGCTACGTGGTGAGCTTCACCGTGCTGGCTGCCGCCCTGCCGCTCATCGCCTTCGTCTACGAGCGCTGGGGCTTCGACATGCTGTTCCGCGTGCTCGCGGTATCGGCTGCCATCATTCTGGCGGCGGTGCTCATGCTGCCGCAGCGCCTGCCGCGCGCCCAGGCCGTGCCTGCGTAGGTGGGGGCGGCATGGTGTCGGCGCTCTGGCGTCAGACCCGGAGGGTCTGACACCTACGCGAGTTCCTTGGCGAACGCCGCGATGGCGTCGGCCGCCGCGGCGAGGTTGCCCTTGCGCGTGAAGCCGGAGCCGCCGCGCGGGCCGAAGTCGTGGTCGCCATCGCCGATCCAGTGCACGCGGATGACCGCGGACAACCCGTACCCTTCGATCTCGCCCCGGCCGCCGAAGGGATCGCGCTCGCCCTGCACGATGAGCGCCGGGCATCGGAGCGCCGTCAGATGGGCGGTCCGCAGTTGCTCCGGCTTCTTGGGCGGGTGGAAGGGATAGCCGAGGCAGGCGAGCCCGGCGATGCGGCCGGCGGCGTGCAGCTCATCGGCCACCAGGCTCGCCACGCGACCGCCCATGGACTTGCCGCCGATAACGAGCTTCGCCCCTGCCGGCACGGCCTCGACCGCAGCGCGGTATTCGTCCCTCACCCGCTCGGCTTTCGGCGGCGGCTTTCGGATGCCCTGCCGGCGTCCGGCCATGTAGGCGAACTCGAAGCGCCATGTGGCGATACCGCGCTCAGCCAGCA
>DATFCC010000218.1:0-6142 GCA_035253505.1 Hyphomicrobiaceae bacterium | reverse complement strand
TGCCACCAGTCTTTTCGGTTACGCCGAGCGCGAGGTCGTCGGGCTGCCGGCCGGCGTCCTCAGCCTCGACAAGGGCGCGCAAATGCGTGCGCTGGAAGCCAAGGTCCGTGCGGGCGCCGTCGTTCACGAGGATACGGTCCTGCGTGCCAAGGACGGCCACGGCATCGACGTCTCTCTCAGCGTGGCCCCCGTCTATGATGACGACCGCAACCTCGCCGGCATCTCGGCCATAGTCAGCGACATCCGCGAGCGCCGCGCGCGCGAGCGGCACATCGAGTTCCTGATGCGCGAGGTGTCGCACCGTTCCAAGAACCTGCTCGCCGTGGTGCAGGCCATTGCCGGGCAGACTGCGCGGCACAGCTCGGGCCTCGACGCCTTCCAGCAGCGCTTCGCCGAGCGCCTCTCCGCCATGGCCCGCAGCCAGGACCTGCTAGTCGGCAACAACTGGTCCGGTGCCAGCGTGGGCGATCTGGTGCGCACGCAGCTCGCCCCGTTCGCGGACGCTGCGTCCTCGCGGATCGAAGTCACCGGCCCGCGCCTGGAGCTCAACCCGAACGCCGTGCACAGCCTCACGCTCGCCCTGCACGAGCTCGCCACCAATGCGGCCAAGTACGGCGCCCTGTCCGTCGCCGAGGGCCGGCTGGCGATCGCCTGGGAGGTGAGCGGGCCGGACGCGGCCCAGGGCCGGTTCCGCATGAGCTGGCGCGAGCGCAACGGCCCGCGCGTTTCACCGCCCTCCCGCAAGGGCTTCGGCCACGTCGTCATCTCGGAAATGGTGGCGGCGTCACTGCACAGCGAGGTCAAGCTCGACTACGCCTGCGACGGCCTTTGCTGGTCGATCGACGCTCCCCGCTCGAGCGTGCTCGCGCAGGGCTGAGTGGCCGCGCCCGGGCTTGCCGCCTCGGGTCTCGCTTCAGCGCCCCTGGTAGGACGGCGTGCGCACGACCAAGCCGTCCAATTCGTCGGTGACCTTGATCTGGCAGGATAGGCGGGAATTGGGGCGCACGTCGAAGGCGAAGTCGAGCTGGTCCTCCTCCTCCTCGCTGCGCGTGCCCGTTCTCTCCACCCACGCCTCGTCCACGTAGACCATGCACGTCGCGCACGTGCACGAGCCGCCGCACTCCGCGACGATCCCGGTCACGCCGCCCTTGAGCGCGCTTTCCATGACGGTGGAGCCGGTCTCGGCCTCGACCGTGTGGCTGGTGCCGTCGTGCTCGATGAAGGTGATTTTCGCCATAGAGGGGTCCGCGCTGCGTAATGATGCCTCTAATGCAATATGTTGCCGCTTTCCGCAAGGTGGCATCCCGTCTGCCTATCGATCCTCCACGCCACCCGGTCACGCAGATCGCTCGTCACTGGCTCATGTACCAGCCGCCGTTGGGCGAGATCACCTGGCCGGTCATGAACTTGGCCTCGTCGCTGGCGAGGTAAACCGCGGCCCAGGCGATGTCGTCGGTGTCGCCGAACCGCTGCAGCGGCGTCTGCGAGGCGATGCGCTTGCGGAACTCGCCGAGCGGCGCGGTCATGTCGGTGTCGATGTAGCCGGGCGCGATGCTGTTCACGCGGATGCCGCGCGGCGCCACCTCGTGGGCGAGCGCGCGCGTGAAGCCCATGATGGCCGCCTTGGCCGTCGAGTAGGACGTGCTGCCGGCCGGTTTGCCATAGGTGCCCATGATGGACCCCATGTTGATGATGGAGCCGGACATCTGCGGGTTCATGATCTTCAGGGCCTCCCGGCAGCAGAAGAAGGTGCCGTCGACGTGCACGCCCAGCATCTTCCGCCAGCCCGCGTCGCTGGTCGCCACCGTGACGTCGAGGAACGTCTCGACCGGGCCGCCGCGCGCGGCCTCGTCTGCCTGCTTCATCCGCAGCGACAGGATGTCGCCGATGTCGGTTCGTCCCTCGATGCCGCTGATGCCGGCGTTGTTGACGAGGATGTCGAGGCGCGGTGTGAGCTTCTTCACCTCGGCGAACATGGCGGCCACTGCCGCCGAATCCGACACGTCCGCGGCGACCCCGTGGCCGCCGAGATTGCTGGCGGTCGCCCGCGCCGCTTCCAGGCTGAGGTCGTTGATGATGACCTTGGCACCCTCGTCGGCGAAGCGCCGGGCGATCTGTGCGCCGATGCCGCGCGCGGCGCCCGTGATGAGTGCGGTCTTGCCCTTGAGCCGGTCCATAGCTGCTCTCCTCCGTTGCGCCGCTTTCTAAACTGTCATCCCCGCCGGAGCGCGGCAGCGCGCAGAGCCGGGACCCAGGGGCCTACTCGCACGCTCGCGATGCTGGGTCCCGGATATTTCGCTGCGCGAAATTCCGGGATGACAGGTCGCCGGGGCCATCAGATCACGCCGTCGCGGCGCATGGCCTCGACTTCGCTCTTGGCATAGCCGGCTTCCTGCAGGACTTCCTCGGCATGCTCGCCCGGAAGTGCCGGGGGGCGCTCGACGCTGCCGCCGCCGTGGGCCAGCCGGAAACCCGAGCCGACCACCGTCATGGGGCCGTAGCGGGTCTCGACCTTCTGCAGCACGTCGCGGTGGGCCAGTTGCGGATGCGCGACGATCTCGGCGATCGACCACACCCGCGAGCAGGGCACGTCGGCCTTGGTCAACCGCGCTTCCCAGGTCTTGTCGTCGTCCGTGGCAAAAGCCTCCTCGATGATGGCGCGCAGGGCGTCGTCGTTGGCAACGCGCGCCGGCCAGTCGGCAAACCGCGGGTCCCTGGCCAAGTCGGGCTTGCCGATGGCGCGGCTCAGCGCGCCGAATTGCTTCTCGTTGTTGACGGCAAGCAGGATGTAGCCGCCTTTGACCTTGAACACGTCCGCGGTCGGCAGGCGACTCTGCGCGCGATTGCCCGATTGTCCCTGCACGTGGCCGCCGATCGTGTAGTCGGCGACGAACGATGACAGGAACGCCAGCGACGCATCCAGCATGGCCACATCGACGAGCTGGCCGCGACCCGTATGCGTGCGCTGGTAGAGCGCGCTCGACACGGCAAACGCCGCCGTCATGCCGCCGATGGCATCGCAGATCGCGAAGCCCGCCCGCATCGGCCCCTGGCCGGGATGGCCGGTGACCGACATGATGCCGCTCATCGCCTGGATCTTGCCGTCATAGGCGGCGGTGGCCCGCTCGGGCCCGTTCTGGCCGAAGCCTGACACGGCGCAGTAGATGATCCGCGAGTTGACCGCTGACAGCGCCTCGTAACCGATGCCCAACCGGTCCATGATGCCGGGGCGAAAGTTCTCCATCACCACGTCGGCCTTGGCCGCGAGCCGATGCACGATCTCGACCGCCTTGGGCGTGGTGAGGTCGAGCGCCAGGTTGCGCTTGTTGGAGTTGATGGCCATCCACGCGGTGGCCATGTTGCGGGCCGCCCACTCCTTGTTGAGCGGGCTGCGGCGCATGTCCTCGCCGCCTTTGCGCTCGATCTTGATAACGTCGGCCCCAAGCAGTGCGAGCTGGTAGCTGCCGAAAGGGCCCGCGAACACCTGCGTGAAGTCGAGGACGCGGACGCCGGCGAACGGCTTGGTCATGCCGCCTTGTCCTTGCCTGCCGGGCGCTGCACGCCGGCCTCCTCGCGCTTCCCCTTGGCGATCTCCTTCTGCTTGTCGAACTCGGCGCGACGGCGCGCGATCTCCTCGGCCGACATCTGCGCAATGTTCTGGAAGTCGAGTTTCCAGTCGGGGCTCGCGCTCCACACCAGCGGGTTCTGCACGGTCGTGCGCGCGGCGGGAGCGGTCTCGAGCACGCGCAGGGCCAGCTCCAGCGTCGCGGCTTGCGATTGCGGGTCCCTTGGCCGTCCCGCGGGGTTGCCGAGCGGGAAGTCGGAGAACAGCAGCCGCGGCACGCCGACGTACTCGACGATGTCCTTAGCGCAGCCCATCACGACCGTGGGAATGCCGGCTTCCTCCAGCGCCCGCGCGGCAAGGCTGGCACTCTGGTGGCAAACGGGACAGTTCGGCAGCAGGATCGCCGCGTCCACGCCGTCGGCCTTGCAGCGCGCCACCACCTCGGGGCAGTCGGTCTCGAGGGTGACGCGATGGCTGCGGTTGGTCGGCAGGCCGAAGAAGTTGGGCGCCACCGAGCCGATGCGTCCGCGTCCCGCCGCGCGGCGCAGCTCGGCCAGGGGAAACCAGGTGCCCGAATCCTCCGCCGTCGTGTGCTTGCGATCGATGCCGACGTGGGAGATGCGCAGGTCATGGTCCTTGGAGGTGTCGCCTGCATACACCTTGTAGAACTTGGCGGCTGAATTGTAGGGCGCGCCCGGTCCTTGATCGCCCTTGTCGGCCTGGTAGGGGGCAGCGGTGGTGATCAGCGTCACGCGGCTCTGGGCCAGCGGCTTGCGCAGCGGCTGGAAGGGCACCTTGGCGTAATGCGCCCATTCGTACGGCGTGCCGTAGCCGAGGGTGACATAGTAGTCGCGGATGCGCTGGATATAAGGAATGGGCGCATCGTGCGGCGGCGCAAAGCCGAACCCTTCGCCACGCTCGCTGGTCATTCACGCATCCTCCCGGCAAGGCTTGCACGCCTGGACGTGCGCACATTGTCCGGGGGATCGCGGCCGACCGCAAGAGGTGCCGCTGCAGGGCAGCTCAGTGCGCGGTCGGGCGACCGGGGAGGAGGCCTGCCAACGTCATCACCAGCACGGCCGGCGAGGTCGGTTTTTGCACCAGCACGCCCTTGCTGCAGGCGCCGCTGATCTCGCTGTAGCCGCTATAGAGAACGAAAGGAATGCGGCGCCTCTTGAGAATCTCGCACACCGCCGACGTATCCCCCTCGCTCAAAC
The DNA here is from genome assembly GCA_035253505.1 of Hyphomicrobiaceae bacterium. Classification (GTDB taxonomy): domain Bacteria; phylum Pseudomonadota; class Alphaproteobacteria; order Rhizobiales; family Hyphomicrobiaceae; genus AWTP1-13. Next base: position 1,360 of record DATFCC010000218.1, on the reverse strand, counting down.
CATGGTCGAGAACCGCGGCCGACAGGTTGGGCTCCTCCGCCTTGCTGAGCGCCTCATCCAGCGTGCGCGCCATCAGCACGAGGGCACCGGCATCCTCGAGGTTGCGACTGACGTCCAGCGCAACGAGCGGCTCGTCTTCCACGATCAAGATCGTGTGGCCGGCCAGCGAACGGTCCATCATAACCCCCCTTGCGATGCGGGCACCCGTCGACAACGGTCGTTGGCGTTTCCGGTTCCGCTTGGGCTCGTGCGCGAGCTGGGATTTTCGCTCTTTTTCGCCTTCCCCCTCATTGTAGGTGGCCAACCGGCATGCCCGTGGCCATCGTCCGCCTCGACTAGCCGCGCACCGAGGGCTTGAAGCCAGCCGCCTCGGCCTCACGCTCGGAGCAGAACCAGCGTTCGCCGCGCCCTTTCTGTATCCGCTCACGGTCGTAGTCGGGCGCCCAGGGCAGCACATAGACGCGGGCGCCGCCGCTGATGATGCCCTTGATCGGACAGCCGTCCGGGGCGCGGCGCTTGGCCTCGTCCCATGCCTTGGCGCGGAAGTCGGAGGGGCGCTCCACCTCGCCCGCCGCCCACATGCCGGCTTTGGCATCGCGCGCCTGCCGCTCCAGCGCCGCGTAGCTGGCGAAGATGCCGCCGGCGGCGAAGGCCTGGCCCTGCCGCACGAGCTCGCCGCTGATGTCGAGGTCGCCGCGCGTGCAGCTCGCCAGCGCGTGACCGGAACTGTCGGTGCCGGATGGCTTGCACGTGACCGACCGTCCGGCAACGAGCTTGCTCAGGGCTGCATGCGCCGCCGCACCGCAGCGGTAGCGTTTGTTGCCGGTGCCGCAGGTCTGCTGCCGCTCCGGCACCTCGATCCCTGCCAGCCTGACCGTCGTGCCGCCGACACGCATCAGGTCGCCGCCGATCACATCCGCGCGGCCCTGCAGGGAACTGGGCCCGCCCACGAGGGGAAGGCTGCTGGAAAGGCTTGCGAGCCCGGTACGTCCGCCGCCGGCCATCCAGGCGAGGACCGCTCCTGCGGCCACCACGCCCGCCGCGATAAGCCCCGCGCGGGGTACGCCCCCCAGCGCCGGCATGCGCGGCAGCCGGATGCCGGTCGCATTCACCAGGAAGGGAAGGGCCGCGATGAGCAGGATGACGCCGATTGCGGTGGCGACCTTGGCTTCCTGGTCGAAGCCGGTGCCGCGAAAGCGGCCGATGCCGAGACCGAGGGCGATCGCCGCCGCCAGGGCCATGGGGCCGCCGATGTTCGGCTGCTGCAGCCGGACGATGACCGGCTGCATGAGGATGGTGAAGTGATGCCAGGCGATGGCCGATACGGTGGCGAGCAGGTTCCAGAGCGCCTGCAGAGCGA
>DATFCC010000217.1:0-13292 GCA_035253505.1 Hyphomicrobiaceae bacterium | reverse complement strand
ATTGCTGCGCGACAGGTCGAGGAAGCCGTGCTCCTCGGCGAAGGCGCCGATCTTGGCCTGCGGGTATTCCAGGATCAGACCGAAACCGTCGTTGAGCGCGCCCGTGTCGGCGGTGAGCGTCTTGGAGCCGGAGTCGAGGATACCGCGCTCTGGCGCCGCACGGCTCACCACCGTAGCGTAGACATTGAGCGCGCAGTCGTCGGGTTCCGCCACGCCGCAGGCCAGCATCATGCGGTCGTTGAAGATGTAGGTGCCGGCGCGATGCTCGGTGGCGCCGGCGAGCTTGCCCACGTTGGGGAGGTTGGGCGTGCCGCCCGTCGAGACGATGCGCGGCTCGAGGCCGAGCGCGCGAACGCCTTCGGCCGCAGCATCGAAGAAGCGCTGGGTCTGGGGCCAGGATTGCTCGGTCGGATAGAGGAGAAATCCCTCAAAGCGCAGACCCGGGCTGTCCTTGATCATGCGCGCCAGCTCGATGGCCTCCCTGGCCGTCTCGACGCCCGCGCGCTTGCGGCCCGTGTCGCATTCGACGACCACGCCGAGGGGCCGTCCGGCGATCCGGGCGGCCTCCGGCAACCCCTCGACGACGGTGGGATTGTCGGCCGCAACCGTGATTGCGGCGCGCTGCAGGAGCCGGCCCAGCCGCCCCATCTTCTCCGCACCGAGCAGATTGTAGCTGATGAGGATGTCGTCGAGGCCGCCATCCACCATCACCTCGGCCTCGCCGAGCTTCTGGCAGGTGATACCTCTGGCACCGGCGGCGACCTGCATCTTGGCCAGCACCGGGCTCTTGTGCGTCTTGATATGCGGACGGTTGGCCACGCCTGCCGCATCGCAGATCCTCTGCACGCGGGCGATATTGCGCTCCACGCGATCGAGGTCGATGACGACGGCGGGCGTGCCAAATTCGCGGGCGATCTCGCTCTTCAGGACATCCATGCTCATCGCCGCCCGTCTTGGCTCACGCAAACGGGCGACACGATAACGCCTTTGGCGCGGTCTGAACAGCAAGGCCGCGGGGCCGCCTTTGGAGAAGGCGCCGGATCGCCAAGCTCGCGCGTAGCCCACAACCACGCCCTCGAGCTCGGAGGCGCGATTGAGCGCCTCCGGTCCATCAGCCGGGCCTCGAACAGCGCCGGCGTGAAGCCGATCGGCGCGCGGCGGAGGCGGCCTGGATGCCGCTCGCGATGCAAGGTTCGTTAGAACGAGCTGTTGGGCTCGCGGAGGAAGGCGATCTCCTCCGGCGTGGAAACGCGGCCAAGAGCGGCGTTGCGGTGGGGAAATCGGCCGAAGCGGTCGATGATCACCTTGTGCGCCTCCGCCCAGCGCAAGGCTTCCGGGCCGAGGGACGCAAACAGCGCAACCGACCGTGCCTGAACGGCGGCATCCTCCGCGTGCTCGAAGGGCAGGTAGAAGAACTGCCGCCGCTCATCGGGGAGGTTTCGATCGAAGCCGCGCCGAACGGCAGCCTCGGCGACAGCCAGCGCCCTGGCGTCGCTCGCGAACGCCGCCGGGGTGCCGCGGAACATGTTGCGCGAGAACTGGTCGAGGACGATGGTGGCGGCAAGCGCCGTGTCGGCGTCGGCCACGCATGCCTCGAAGGGTGCCGCTGCCACGGCGGCGTGAAGGTCGAGGAAACGCGCGCGCAGCGCCGCATCGAAGGCGTCGTCACGCTTGAACCACTGCGCGGGCGTGCATTCCACGAACCAGAAGGCAAGGACGCCAGCGGCCCAGCGCGGGTGCATTGCAGATGTCATTCCACCGGTCTCCTTACGCCCGCACGCGCAGTTGAAACCGAGCGCAATGGCCTGCGCAACTGCCGTCAGCGGGCGGTGCCGTCGCGGACGAGGGTAGGGCCGGACACCAGCTTCGGCGGGCTGCGGGCGATCGAGGCCGTGACGAGGGTCGTGGCCGAGCCCGCCGGACCGGCCACGTTGCGTTTGGCCATGGCCGCGCTGGCAGCGGCGAAGCATCGGTCGAGATTGACGCAACGCCGGGCGCCGGAGGGATGCGTGGGGGTTGCCGGCGCATCGCCGAAGGAGCGGCAGGCCTGCTGAAGGCCGTCGCGATCGAGCCAGCCCGCCTTGACGCCCTCGGTCACTGCCCAGCAGTCGGCCTTGAGCTCGCTGCCGCCGACATGATGGTGCCCGCACTCGTGATGGAACACGAACAGGCGCACGGTCTCGGACTGCTGACCAAGGAGCCCCGGATTGAGCACCAGCAGGCCGGGCGCGGCAATGCCGAGATTGGGCAGGCGCGGATCGAGCACGTTGCGGACTTTTCCGCAACGCAGCACCCGCCCGGCGATGGCCACCGAGCCGTCGCGCTGGAGGCTCACCGGCGATGCCGACAGCACCGGCGGCGTCGAAGTTGCCATCCACCCCACGACTGCGATTGCAGCCGCCCATCCGCCCCATCGACGCATCCCGACGCTCCCTCGCTCCCACCAGCGTTCGCGTGCACTTTGGCATCCGCTTTTGGTTGGTTTTGGGGCACCTGAGACGTGGCTGGGGGTGCGTGTCGCGTGGCAAGGGCTGGCCGATGCAACCGGCGACGGATCGCAAGGTGGCCGCCCGTTGCCGGGGAAACACAGGAAAGGGGCTGCTTATTTCCGCCATATGAAGCCGAACAACCAGCCACAATCCGGGCGTAACCGCGCCGCAGTGGCCTGCTCCAGTGACAGGGAGCGGCACGTGAGTCGGAGCGGGTCCGGCGGCGAGGCCAGCGGTGCGGGGAACAGAACCATGCGGGGTGCAGGGAACAACTACGGCCTGCGGCGAGGGATCACCGATTTCGCCCTGGCATTCGTCCTTTTCTGGGGCATGTCGCTGTACATGGGCGCAGCCCACAGCCCGGCCCACGCTTCCCTGCTGCCCAAAAGGAGCGCGCTGCCGCAGACCCAGCAAGCGCCTGCGACCTCGGCCGGCTACCGGTTCGATCACCCGCTGCAGCCCGAATTGCATGCCTACAAGGCGGCAACAAACCCGCACCACGCCCGTCTGCTTCTGAGCCTGGCCCTGGCGGGTATCGTCGCCGTCAACCTCGGGTTCTGGCGCCATCTGCGTCGCGTCTATGCCTCCCCGCGGCGCAGCGTGTGGAGGAGGGGCTGACCGGGTCAAGGCGGGTCTTTTCCCACCGCTCCCTCCTCCACACTTCCACCATGTTGGTCTATATGAATCATGATGCCGATATAGCGGGAGGCAAAGCGATGGCCAGCAAGGCGACGTCGAAAGGGCGCATGTTCGCGGCGGCCGGTCTGGTCGTGGCGGTGACCGCCGGTGCCGGCGTGCTGCGCAGCGACCTTCTCCTCAACCGCGGATTCGGCCAGGCGCTGGAGGCGTCACGGCCCGCCTTGTCGTTCGATACCTCGACCGCAGACTCCCGGCCGCAGGGCGCGACCGTCGGCGATGAAGGTTTCTGGCTGACGCGCGCCGAGGTCGAGAGTCCTACGCCGTTCGCCAAGCCGCTGGCCGTCGGCGACCGCATCACGATATCGGGCCGCGAAGGACGCGAGCGCCAGCTCGAGGTGGTGGACCTGCGAACCGTCGGCGGTAACGCCCGGGGTGCGGGCGGCACGGCGCTGCGCCTGCTTCTCGTCACCTGCCGCGTAAGCGGCGATGGGGCGGATCAGGCCAACGCACCGGTGCGCTTCATCGTCGAGGCAGAGCCTTCCGCCCCGGTCCGGCCTGCCCCGGCCAAGGCGCTGTAGACCGACGGCCGCAGGGCGCGCAACGCAGGAGCCGGCGCGACCGCGGCGGTTTCGCACTATTCCTGGAAGCGCCCCTCCCCTTACTATCCCCTGCCGCCCGCCCCGGAGGGAGCCATGCGCCTCAACCCGCCGTCGATCTTCGTGTTCGCCATCTCCGTGCTCCTCGCCGTCCTGGCGCTCGTGTCCAAGTTCGGCGCCATCGGCATCAACGTGCCGCGCTACCTGCCGCATCAGGAGTATTGGCTGGCCATGATCGCCTACATGGTGCTGATGGTAGGCAACCTCGTGCGTGGTCTCTGAGGCGCGTGCCTCAGGCGCGCCCGGCAAAGATGAAAGCCGCTCCCGCAGCGATCAGAGTGAAGCCGACGGCATGGTTCCAGCCGAGCGGCTCCCTCAAGTAGACCACCGCAAACGCGCAGAAGACGACGAGCGTGATGACCTCCTGCATGGTCTTCAACTGCGCCGCCGAGTAAACCGCGTTGCCGTAGCGGTTGGCCGGCACGGCCAGGCAATACTCGACGAAGGCGATGCCCCAGGACGCCAGGACGACGAGAATGAGCGGCTTCGCCTTGAACTTGAGGTGGCCGTACCAGGCGATCGTCATGAAGACGTTGGAACAGACCAGCAGAACAATCGGTGTTACGTAGCCCCAGAAGCCGGCAAATGGCATCGATGTCTCCTGATCATGTGGCGAATGCGAGATCGCGGGCAGCTCCGGCGCGGATGGTCTTGCGAGGGCACCCGGCAGCCCGGCCGGATGCTCTGTCGACGACGCCTGTTAGGAACGCTTGCGATCTGCGGTCAAGCGGCCATCCGGACATGGCAGACAACAGGCGATCATGAACCGCTTGACGGCTGATCTCGCCCTGCTGTTGTCGGCCGCCGTCTGGGGCACGGCCTTCCTGTTCCAGAAATCGGCTCTGGAACACGTCGGGCCGCTCACCTTCGTGGCCGCGCGCTGCGCCATCGCGGCAGCGGTGCTCGCGCCCGCGGCATGGCTCGAGAGCCGCGACCCAGCCCGGCCGGCGGACCGACCGCTGTTGATGATCGCCATGTGGGCGGGAGTGGCCTTCTTTCTGGGTGCCTGGCTGCAGCAGAGCGGACTTGCGACGGCGACAGTAACGAACGGCAGCTTCCTCACCGCGCTCTACGTGATCATCACCCCGTTCATCGCCTGGGTCTGGAATGGCCGGGCGCCCAGCGCCGCGGTGTGGCCAGCCGTTGCCCTTTCCGCGGCGGGCACGTGGCTGCTCGGCGGCGGCACGCTCGGCGCCTTTTCCGCCGGCGATGGGCTGATCGCCGCCTCGGCCGTGCTGTGGGCGGCGCACGTCGTGATCAGCGGGCAGGCGGCGCCGTTCGGCCGGCCGATCACGTTCACGGCCCTGCAGTTCACGGTGGTGGCGATGCTGGCAGGCACCGCCGCCACCGCATTGGAGACGCCGGCCCTGTCCGGGCTGGTCGCGGCGCGAATCGAGTTGGCCTACGTCGGCCTGCTCTCGAGTGCGCTGACGTTCACATTGCTGACCGTGGCCCTGCAACACACGCCGCCCTCGGAGGCAGCGGTGATCGTGAGCCTCGAGACGGTGTTTGCAGCCCTGGCAGGCTACATCGTGCTGGGCGAGCGCCTCTCTGTGGCCGGGTTCACGGGCGCAGGCCTCATCCTTCTCGCCATCCTGTGCATCCAGATCGGCCCGGGATTGGCGGGCCGGCGGCGTCCATCGCCATGACCTTCAGGTTCCGGGCCGCTCCTTGCCGTGCTAACGTGGCGGCGTTGGGGTTGCCATGCGCACGACGCGTCAGATCCAGGCCGCCGTCATCGCAGCGATGCTCGCCGCGTCGCTACCCGCTGCAGGCGCTGCCGAGGACGCGGCAGGCGACACCATGCCGGGAGTGCCGCCTGCGGCTTGGCCCACCTCACCGTTTCATGGCGTGATCAGCGGCGCCACCGGCGAGGCGATCCCGTGCCGATGCCGCTTCAAAGGCAGCGCCTATCGCCTGGGGGACACGGTGTGCATGAGCACGCCCGCGGGCGTCCAGCTCGCCCGCTGTGATCTTATGCTCAACAACACGTCCTGGGTGCCGATCGGCGTGCCCTGCACCATGAGCCGGCTGCCCGTGCGGCTTGCCGACCGCCGGTAGCCGATCGGGCGGTGCGCGAGCCGGCGCCTACTCTGCGGCAGCGCGGGGCTTTTGCGCCGGCGCATCGGGCGCGGGGGGAATGTGCTCGCGCCGGCCGGCACCCAGCCTCTCCCCGAGCCGCTCGAACGTCAGGTAAATGGCCGGCGTGATGTAGAGGGTGAGGAGCTGCGACACGGCGAGCCCCCCGACCACGGCCAGACCGAGGGGCTGGCGCAGCTCGGCACCGGCACCCCAACCGACGGCGATCGGCAACGTGCCGAACAGAGCCGCCATGGTCGTCATCATGATCGGACGAAAGCGCAGCAGGCACGCCTCCCGGATGGCATCGAATGCAGGCGCTCCGCGCGCCCGCGCCTCGATGGCGAAGTCCACCATCATGATTGCGTTCTTCTTGACGATGCCGACCAGCAGGATGATGCCGATCATGGCAATGATGGTGAGCTCGACGTCGAAGAGGTAGAGGACCAGCAGCGCGCCGAGGCTGGCCGAAGGCAGCCCGGACAGGATGGTGACCGGATGGATGAAGCTCTCGTAGAGGATGCCGAGCACGATGTAGATCGTCAGGATGGCAGCCGCGATCAGGATGGGCTGGTCGCGGAAGGAGCTTTCGAAGACCTGCGCCGTCCCAGCGAACTGGCCGGAAATGGTGGCGGGCATCTTCACCTCACGCTCCAGGTCGCGCATGGCGCCGACCGCTTGGCCCAGCGTGTACCCCGGGGCGAGGTTGAACGTGATGGTCACGGCGGGAAGCTGGCTCTGGCGCGCCACCGAGACCGGCCCAGGCCCCAGCGTGACCTTGGTGACGGCGCTCAGCGGCACCTGCTGGCCCGAGACGGACCGCACGTAGACCTTGGACAGGATGTTGGGATCGAGCTGGGCGGCGCGATCGGCCTCCAGCAGCACGGAATAGTCGTTGGACGGGGTATAGACGGTGGCAAGCTGGCGGATGCCGAAGGCGGAGTAAAGCGTGGAGCGCACGATGTCCATGCTCAGCCCGAGGCGGGCGAGCTCGTCGCGGTCGATGTCCAAGGTGAGCTGGCGCGCGCCCAGCGTCAGGTCGCTGGTGACATCGGTGAAGCCGGGCGACTGCTTCACGCGGTCGATCAGCCGCTGCGCGTTCTCGTAGAGCTCGTTCTGGTTGACGCTGGTCAGCGTGTATTGATAGAGCGCCGCGCCGCTGCGGCTGCCGATGCGCAGGTTCTGCAGCGGAACCGGGAAGGCGCGAATGCCCGGCACGCTCGCGAGATTGCGCCGCATGCGCGTCTGCACCTCGGTGATGGTGGCTTTACCCTGGCGCTCGCCGCGCGTCTTGAGCTGCACGAAGATCGACCCGCGATTGAGCGTCGGGTTGAAGAAGCTCTGCGCCACGTTTGAATTGATGTAGAGCACGTCGGGATCGGCACGAATACGATCCGAGACCAGACGCTGGCGATCGAGCATGGCGTCAAAGCCGATGTCGGGCGCCGCCTCCGTGCGCACGATGATGATGCTGGTGTCCTCGGTCGGCAGGAAACCCTTCTTGACCGCGCCGAACGCGACCACGGTGGCGACCACCGTGCCGAGCGTCAGCAGCCACATGAGCCAGGGCGCGCGCAGCGAGGCATCGAGCGAGATACGGTAGCCGCGCGCCATCAGGTCGTAGCCGGCCTCGAACACGCGCGAGAGAAGGTTGGCCCTTTCCTCGCCGTGATGCGCCTTGAGCAGGCGCGAGCAGAGCATCGGGGTCAGCGTCAGCGAGATGAAGCCCGACAGCAGGATGGCAATGCTGATCGTCATGGCGAACTCGAAGAAGAAGCGCCCGACGACACCGCCCATGAACAGGATCGGGATGAACACCGCCACCAGCGAGATCGTGATGGAGAGCACGGTGAAACCGATCTCGTTGGCTCCCCGGATCGCGGCGTCGAACGGCTTCATGCCGCGCTCGACGTAGCGCACGATGTTCTCCAGCACGACGATGGCATCGTCGACGACGAAACCGAGAGCCAGCGTCAGAGCCAGGAGACTCACGTTGTCGAGGGAGAAGTTGAACATCGACATGCCGGCGAACGTGCCGATGATCGACAACGGCAAGGCGACGGCCGGGATGAAGGTGGCGCGCCAGGTGCGCAGGAAGGCCAGAATGACGAGGATGACGAGCACCGCGGTCATCATCAAGGTGAGCTGCACGTCGTGCACCGAATCGCGGATCGACTCCGAGCGGTCGCTCAGGACGCTGAGCTTGATGGTGGGCGGCAGCAGCCGGTCGAACTCGGGCAGCATGCCGTGCACCGCGTCGGTGACGGCAACCGTGTTGGCATCGGGCTGGCGCTGAACGGAGACGATGATCGAGCGCATGCCGTTGAACTCGGTGCGCGCCTCGTCGTTCTCGACGGAGTCCTCGACCCGGGCGATATCCTGCAGGCGGACCGGGGCGCCGTTGCGCCAAACCACCACGGCCGACCTGAAGTAGGCGGCATAGGGTTGCGCACCCTTGATCTCCAGGATGTAGGACTGCTGACCCGTGCGGATGCTTCCGATCGGCGTGATGGAGGAGAGCGCAAGGACGGCCTGTCTTATGTCGTCGACGGAGATGCCGCGCGTGGCCAGCGCGTCGAGGTCGTACTTGATGCGGACGGCACGCTTCTGGGCGCCCTGGATGTTGATCTGGGCGACACCCGGCAGCGTCGACAGCTTCGGGCTCATGACCTTGTCGGCGAACTCGTTCATCTCCTGGGACTGCGCCGTGTCCGACGTCAGCGCCAGGAAGATGACGGGCGTATCGGCGGGATTGACCTTGCGATAGGACGGCGGCGCCGGCAGGTCGTCCGGCAGGCGATTCATCGCCACCGAGATCGAGGACTGCACGTCGAGGGCAGCGGCGTCGATGTTGCGATTGAGCTCGAACTCGAGGGCGATCTGGGTGCTGCCCTGGGTATTGAGCGACGTGATCGCCGTGATGCCGGCGATGGTGGCGAACTGGCGCTCCAGCGGCGCCGCCACCGACACCGCCATGGTGTCCGGGCTGGCACCGGGATACTGCACCGTCACCGTGATGGTGGGCACCTCGATGCGCGGGATGGCGGCGATGGGGAGCTGGCGATAGCCGAAGAAGCCGGCCAGCAGCAGCGACGCCATCAAGAGCGTCGTCATGACCGGGCGGCGGATGCAGAGTTCGGAGAGGCGCATGGGGCTGCTCGTGCCTGGCCGACCGCGCTAGCCGCGGCCGTTGAGGCGCCGCTCCTCGCTGGCCGGCGCACTGCCTGGCGCGCGGCGTGGCTCCTCGATGACGACGGTCGCGCCGGGAGCCAGCCGGATCTGGCCTTCGGTCACGACCCGTTCGCCTTCCGCGACGCCGCCGCTCAGGTAGGCGGTCTGTCCGACGATGCGCGCCACCGTGACAGTGCGCGGGGTGACCTTGTTGTCGGGCGCGATGACCCAGGCGATCATGCCTTGCTGGGCCGGAAGCACGGCGCTGGCCGGCACGGCCAGCATGTGGCGCCTTGTCTCCACGGTGAGGGCCACCTCTGTCGACAGCCCCGGCCACAAGACCTCGTCGGCGTTCTCGGCGATCACCTTGGCCATGATGGTGCCGGTCTGCTTGTCGACCTGGTTGTCCACGAAGCCGATGGTGCCCTTGACGACGGTCGGGCGCGCGGTGCCGCGCACGAGGATGTCCGCCGAGGCCTTGTTGTCGAGCGCCCGGCGGAGCGCGCCCAGCTCGGTCTGGGGGATGGCGAATGTGACCCAGATCGGCTTGGTCTGATTGATGATCACCAGCGCGGCCGCAGCATCGACGCCGCGCACCATGGCGCCGACCTTGGAGGTGAGCGCACCGGTGCGGCCGGTGATCGGGGCGCGGATGGTGAGGTAGTCGAGTTGCGTCTTCTGCGTGTCCAGCATCGCGTTGCCGGCGGCGATGCTGGCCTTGAGGCCTTCGACGGCGTAGCGCGCCTGGTCCAGCGACGCTTCGGTCACGATCTTCTTGCCGATCAGCGCCTCGCGCCGCGTCAGGGTCGCCTCGGCATCGCGCAGACTCGCCTCATCCTTGGCGATGGCCGCCTGGGCCTGGGCGATCTGGGCCTTGATCAGCCGGTCATCGAGGCGAAAGAGGACATCGCCCTCCTTGACGAGATCGCCCTCCTTGAAGAGCACTTCGACGATCTGACCGTCGACCCGCGTCTTCACCGCGACATTGGCGAACGGCTCCACGGTGCCCGGCGCCGTCAGGACGACCGGCATGTCGGAGGTGACGACATTTGCAGCCGTGACCGGTGCCGCGGCACCTCGGCCACCCTTGGCATTGGCTTTCGTCGAAGGCGCCTTCGAGGGCTCCGTGGGGCGCGCGATGTCAAAGGGCGGAATCGCCAGCAGATAGGCGAGACCGACACCGATCGCCGCGCCGGTCGAATAGAGTCCGAGCTTCCTGGCTTTCATCTATTCGACCGCCACCCAACATCTCCGCCCCGGCTGACCGGACGCCGAAGACCCTCCAGCCACCCGGCTATTGTAGGGCGCGCGCGCGTTCCGCGCGAGAGCAGCCGGCCGCGCAGCCCTAACCCTACCGACGCGAACGCGGAAGGCGATCGAATTCCGTCTCGGACAGGCCGTCGGCGGGTTCGTGGCGGGGCCGGACTAGAGGCGGTAGCGTACCTGGTCGGTCCAGAAGCGCTCGAGCCGCACGAGGGCCTTGTTGACGCCCTTGAAGTCCTCGAGGCTGATCTGGCCCACGGCTTCCACCGACGTGAGCTGGCGCTGGTACAGCTTCTGGATGGTGTTGCGTGCCTCGACGCCCTTCGGGGTGAGGCTGACACGCACCGAACGGCGGTCCTTGTCCGACCGCTTGTAGTGCAGGTAGCCCATTTCCACGAGCTTTTTCAGGTTGTAGGAGACATTCGAGCCCAGGTAGTAGCCGCGCGTTTTCAGTTCGCCGGCGGTGAGCTCGTCGTCGCCCATGTTGTTGAGCAGCAGCGCCTGAACGCTGTTGATTTCGGAGCCGCCCTGGCGGTCGAATTCATCCTTGATGACGTCGAGCAGCAAGCGGTGGAGCCGCTCGATCATGCGCAGCGCACGCAGGTACTCGTCGCGGAACGTGGGGTCGTTCGCGGGCGCGCGCACGCGCGCCATGTCCAACGCAACACTCATGGGATCCATGCCTCGAATACGGTTTGACGCTGCCCGGTTTGCCCGGTTCTGCCGTGCAGCATAGGCGGAAGGGTCTAATTCTAACTTAAAGCAATAGGTTAACGGGCCTGCAGCCGGCCGGGAATCACGGGCTGAAAGCCTGCATGCGGGCGCGGCTCGGCAGGGCCAGCTCGCCTTCGGCAAGGGGGGCGAAATAGGCATCGATGACGCCTGCGCTCACGTCCTCGAGGCGCCCGGGTTGCCAGCGGGGCGTCCGGTCGCGGTCGATCAGCGCGGCGCGCACGCCCTCGTAGAGGTCGGCACCGTCGAGGCAACGGCAAGCGAGCCGGAAGTCGCGGATCAGGACCTCGCGCAGGTCGAGCTCGCGGGCCTCGCGCACATGGCGATGGGTGATCTTCAGTGCCGTGGGTGAACGCGCGGCCAGTTCGCCCAGCACGCCTTGCGCCCAGCCCTCGCTGCCATCCCGCTCGGCCTTCAGCCGGTCGATGACACCTTCGACGGTCCCTTGCGCGAAGCAGCGGGCAATTGCCGGCCGCAACCGATCGAGCTCGCCGGGACCCGGATCCTCATGGCGCTCGTCGAGCACCGGATCGACGGGATCGGCATCGGCCAGGGCGGCGCGAATCTCCACGAAGCGGCGTTCGGGGATGCAGTGGGTGACGAGCCCCAGGCGGTAGGCGTCCGCCCGGCCGATCGCCCGGCCGGTCAGAGCCAGATACATGCCGATGCCATCGGGCATGCGCGCGAAGGACCAGCATGCCCCCACGTCCGGAAAGAGGCCGATAGCGGTCTCGGGCATGGCGAAGCGATAGCGCTCCCCCGCGACGCGATGCGTGCCGTAGAGCGAGATGCCTACGCCCGAGCCCATGACGACGCCATCGATGAGCGACACGGTGGGCTTGGTGAAGCACTCCAGCAGCCAATCGAGAGCATACTCCTCGGCCAGGGAGCGAACAGCATCTGCCCTGCGGGCCCTGCCCCAGTCGGTCAGCTCGCGCACGTCGCCACCCGCGCAGAACGCACGGTCCGTTGCCGATGCGACAACCACCGCATAGATCTCGGGGTCGCGCGCCCAGGCCGGAAACGCGCGCGCCATCGCTTCGCGCATGGCGGTGGTAAGGGCGTTGAGCGCCCGCGGGCGATCGAGGATGACGAAGGCGCAGGCGCGGTCGGCGCCGATGCGGATGTCGCCACCGGCCTCATCACGCGCCGCCAGCGCGCCGGGCGCCGCGCCGCCGGCTGCCTCGTTGTCTTCCACAGGTCGTTCCGTCCGTGCCTCGCGGTGCGCGGATTCAACATGTCCGCCGCATTTTCGGGCTATACATGATTGTCACCTACGGTGGAAACTCCAGTACCGATTCGCGGGGGAATATTTCGGTCGGGCTCGGAGAGGGACGAGGGGCCAAGACTGTATGAGATATAGGTTTTGGGCGGTCGCCGCAGGTTTCTGCGTGCTGGCCGCTCCGGGTGCATTTGCGCAAAAATCGACACCCGACTACGGGGGCTGGTCCGCCTCGCAGCATCCGTCGCCCGTGGCGCCGACGCCGCGCGGCGGGCCGTGGCCGCGGGTGCTGCCGGGCAAGACGGTGGCGCCGCCTGCCGCTGCCATCGATTTGTGGGCACCCGAAGAGATCGAGCTCGCCCTTGCCCGCTGCACCGCCGTGCTGAAGGGCGTGGATGCCGTCATCGTGCACGAGCCGCCGCTGCGCGAGGGTGCCGAATGCGGCACGCCGGCGCCGGTGAAGCTGATCAGCGTGGGACGCGGCCAACAGGTGACCTTCGTTCCGCCGCCGACGATTACGTGCGACCTGGCTGCAAACATTGCAAAGTGGATCGACCGCGACCTTCAGCCCCTCGCGCGCAAGCACCTGGGTGCGCCGATCGTGCGCGTCGACGTCATGAGTTCCTATTCCTGCCGTAACGCCTATGGCCGCGCGCACGGGCGGATCAGCGAGCATGGCAAGGCCAATGCCGTCGATCTGGCATCGTTCGTAACGACGCGCGGCGTCGGAGCGCCGGTGCTGGCCGAGTGGGGGCCGACCGCCCGGCAGATTGCCGCCGAAGCGGCCGCGGCCGCCAAAGCCGCCGCCGGAGGCCACGCCGTCGCCAAGGCGCGCGTGCCGGCCGGATCCCCGCCCAACATCGTCACCCTTCAGGCCGGCATGGCTCTGCCCGGTGCCACGGCCCCGGCCGACAAGGCGCCCACGGCCGCGGCCATGGTGCCGCTCGATGCGCCCAAAGGACTGGCGATCGGCATCCCAGGCATCACCCTGGACGTGTCCGGCAGGCAGGAGGGGTCCACCTTCGGCCTGACGACGCCGCC
>DATFCC010000216.1:0-2820 GCA_035253505.1 Hyphomicrobiaceae bacterium | reverse complement strand
CTACTTCGGCATCGTGACGGCAAGCCTCGGCATGCTGTTCTTCATCCCGCAGATCATCAAGTCGCTCGGCAGCCTCACCAACATGCAGGTCGGCTGGCTGACCATGATCCCGTACATCTGCGGCGGCATCGCCCTGGTGGCGTGGGGCCGCGTCTCCGACAAGATGAACGAGCGGCGCTGGAACCTGCTGCTGGCCTGCGTTCTGTCGACCGGCGGCCTGGTGATGGCCGGCCTCACCATGGGCACATGGTGGTCGCTGGTCGGCATGTCGCTGGCGGCGATGGGCTTCTACGGCTCGAAAGGGCCGTTCTTCGCCATGCCGCCGATGTTCCTGAGCGGCACGGCGCTGGCGGCCGGCTTCGCCTGGATCAACTCGATCGGCAACCTCGGAGGGTTCTTCGGACCATGGTGGATCGGACTCATGAAGGATGCCACCGGCACCTTCTCGGGCGGCCTGTACGGGCTCGCATTGCTGAGCTTCGTCTCGGCTCTGGTGTGCTGGCTGTTCCTCGACATCCCCGATCCGGCCACCGCCCAGGACAAGAACCCGCGGCTCGCGCCCGCGCAGTAGGGTTCGCCTTCGCACTCCTGCTCGCGCTGCCGTTCTTCACGACAGCGGCGCGGGCGGAATATCCGGAGCGGCCGATCCGCATGATCGTGCCGTTCCCGGCGGGCGGCGTCACCGACGTGGTGGCCCGCCTGACCGCCGAGCGGCTGACCGCCGATCTCGGCCAGCAGGTGATCGTCGACAACAAGGCCGGTGCCGGCGGCGTGATCGGCACCGAGGTCGTCGCCAAGGCAGCCCCCGACGGCTACACGATCCTGTTCACCACGCCCAACCACACCATCAACGCCGCGCTGCGCGCGTCGATGCCGTTCGACACCGAGAAGGACCTCGTGCCGATCTCGGTGGTCGGACGGGTGCCGATGCTGCTGGTCAGCCATCCCTCGCTGCCGTTCAAGGACTTCGCGGGCTTCGTCGACTACGCGCGCAAGAACCCGGGCAAGCTCAACGTCGCCCATGCCGGCAACGGCACCCTGCCGCACATCACCATGGAGCTGCTGCAGGTCAAGGAGCACATGAAGGTGACCAACGTGCCCTATCGCGGCGCCGCGCCGGCGCTCGCCGACCTGGTCGCCGGGATGGTGCAGGCCAAGCTCGACAACTACACGACCTCGGCACCGTTCATCGCCGACAAGCGGCTGAATGCGCTCGCCGTCACCAGCGCCAGGCGCCTGAAGCAGATCCCCGACGTGCCGACCATGATGGAGAGCGTGCCGGGCTTCGAGGGCTATCTCTGGATGGGCCTGGTGGCGCCGACCGGCACGCCTCAAGCGGTGATCGACAAGCTCGCCGCCGCTGCGAAGCGCGCGGTCGAGCGTCCCGACGTGCAGGCGCGCTTCGACAAGGACGCGGTCGAGCCGGTCGGCGGCACGCAAGCGGAGTTCAAGGCGCTGATCTCCCGCGAGATCGGGCAATGGCGCGATCTCGCCAAGCAGGCGGACATCAAGATCGAGTAGAGGCTCATGCCCCTCCCCAGTCTTCTGGGGAGGTGTCAGCGTCTTACGCTGACGGAGGGGTCAAGGCTCATGACCCCTCCGTCGCGGATTACCGCGACACCTCCCCCGAAGACGGGGGAGGGTACGATTTAGTTGTTCGAGTCCGCCCGCAGGATGGCGCGCAGGTCCTCGGGATCGACGGCGATCTTCACGCCCGAGCGTTCGAGCTGCAGGATCATCGCCGAGCGCGAATCGCGGGTCTGCCAGCCGCGGCCCAGCGCCTCGGTCATCTCCTCGAGGGTGAGGTTGGCGAGCCGCATCGGCACGCCCATCTCCTTGCCGACCTGGGTGGCGAGCGAGACATCCTTGTGCGCGAGCTTGAGGGCAAAGCGCGCCGGATCGTAGTGGTTCGGCAGGAAGTGCTCGGCCAGCGTGTCGAAGGTGCGCCGCCTTCCGTTGGCGCCCTGGCGCACCGCCTTCCACAGCAGCAGCGGATCGACACCCGCCTTCACGCCCATGGTGAAGCACTCGGCGAGCGCGGTGTTGACCATGTAGCCCGCGAGATTGTGCACCAGCTTGGCGACCGAGGCCGCGCCGACATCGCCCATGTAGAAGATCTGGTCGCCCATCGCGTCGACCACCGGGCGGTACTTGTTGTAGCTCGCCTCGTCGCCGCTGATCCACAGCGCCATCTTGCCCGACGCCGCGCCCGCCGGGCCGCCGCTCACCGGGCTATCGAGCAGGTGCGCGCCCTTGTCGGCGAACAGCTTGTTCAGGCGGCGCACCACGGTCGGGGAGTTGGTCGAGAGATCGAACAGCGCCTGGCCGCGCTGCATGCCCTCGATCAAGCCGTTCTTGCCGGCCGCCACCGCCTCGAATTCCGGCGGGCCGGGCAGCGAGGTGAATACGACCTCGGCCGACGCCGCGACGTCGCGCGGGCTCGATGCCCACTCCGCGCCGTTGGCGATCAGCTTCTCCGCCGCCTCGCGGCGCAGGTCGTGCAGCACGAGCTGGTGCCCCGCCTTCTGGAGATTGTTGGTCATGCCCGAGCCCATCAACCCGAGCCCGATGAATCCGACCCGCATGCTTTCCTCCGCTACTGCTTCAGGTGTTTGTCGAAGAAGGCTTTCGTTCGCGCTTCGGCATCGCGCGCGGCCACGGCATCGTAGACCAGGTGATGGCTCTTGCCGTCGGCCACGGTGATGGTGCGGTCGCCCGCGAACGCGTCGAAGCTGTGATAGGCATCGGGATAGTAGACCGCTTCC
Source organism: Hyphomicrobiaceae bacterium (assembly GCA_035253505.1). Classification (GTDB taxonomy): domain Bacteria; phylum Pseudomonadota; class Alphaproteobacteria; order Rhizobiales; family Hyphomicrobiaceae; genus AWTP1-13. The sequence goes on along the minus strand of DATFCC010000216.1, from coordinate 55 downwards.
ACGAGCCCGGGACGCGCGAAGCCCGCGGCCTGCAGGCGGCGGCAATTCTCGGCCG
>DATFCC010000215.1:0-7066 GCA_035253505.1 Hyphomicrobiaceae bacterium | reverse complement strand
TCGCCACCTTCCAGGCCTCGAGGCGGGAACGCTCCGGCTCACGGAACCGCTCCGGATCGATGGTCCCGGTCGTAGCGGCGAGCACCAGCGCCTTGAGCTTGCCGGTTCGCCGCAGCGCGTATTCGACGCCCGTCCATCCGCCCATCGACTGGGCGACGATGCGCACGTCGGCGAGCCCCAGGTGGTCGATCAATGCTGAGAGGTCGCCCGCGTAGTCGGCCGGATCGGGGCCGCCGGCCACCGGCGAAGAGGGCGCGAATCCCCGATGGGCGAAGGCAACGCACGTGTAGCGTGGCGCGAAATGGGCCACCTGCTGCCACCACGACATGTGATTGCCGCCGAGCCCGTGCGCGAACACGATCGGCGGGCCTTCACCCGTCGTCTCGTAGTGCAGGCGGCAGCCCGGCCGCTCCAAGCTGCCGATGCGCCGTGACAGTCGATATGGCATGGCGGTGCAAGTCTCCGGCAGCTCGCCCCGTAGCCTAGGTCGATCAGGCGGACGAGGCCAGCGTCTTGCATGCCTCGCTGATGCACGCGACGTGCCGGTGATCGGTGCCGCAACAGCCGCCCAGCACGTTGATTTGCGGATGGCGCCGCAACAGCTCGCGGTACTGGCCGCCAAGTTCGACGGGATCGCCCGCGTCGAGGTCAGGCGCCTCGTTGAGCTCGGCGTGGCTGCGTCGTGATGCGTTGGCCCTCACGCCGCGGACGCGCGACATCCACGAGACCCCGCCACTCTCCAGCCGGTCGGCGAAGTGGGTCGGATGTGCGCAATTGATCATGTAGTAGGCCGGTGCGCCGCCGGTCGCTGCATCGACCGCGCTGATAGCGCTTTCCAGGCTGTCCCCGGTCGGCAGCCGGCCGTCCGTCTCGACGGTGAAGGAGATCGCCACGGGCATGCCCGCTTGGCCGGCCGCACGAGCAACGCCGACTGCCTCGTTGACGTTTGTCATGGTAATCGCGGTTATCATGTCGGCGCCGGCACCTGCGAACACCTCGATCTGCGCGGCGTGATAGCTCTCGCTCTCCTTTGCCGTCATCACCTGGCCCGGGTCGTAGCCGTCTCCGCGTGGGCCGACGCAGCCACTGACGACCACCGGCATGCCATGCCCCTCCGACACATCGCGCAGCTCATGCATGAGGAGAATTGCGTCGCGGTTGACGGCGGCAAGCGCAGCGCGCGAGTAGCCGAGCTTCTCCCCCCAGTCGGAACTGGCTCGCCAGGTGGGCGACTCAAGGATGAAGCCATGCCCGTCATCTGCCGCAATGCGCATGTAGCGCTCGAAGTATCGCCGCAGTGCTTCGCGGCCGGCCTGCTCCTGCAGCAGATGGAATGCGGCGAAGTGGGGCAGATCGAGGCCTTCGAGGAATATGAGGCAGGTCTCGATGCCGCCGTCGGTCAGGTAGAGGCCGCCGTCGAGTTGCGGCAGGTGCCCGCGATGCTTCGTCATGATCTCTTGTCCCCGAGTCAGATTTCAGGCCCCAAGGGGCGGTTTCAGCGCAGCGCGCCCATCACGCCCAATTGCCGGCTTCGTCGCGACCCCCGATGCCTCAAGTAAAGCCTCGATACAGGGGGGCCTACAAGAGGGTCGCGGGGTGGTGTACGTAAGCCGATCATCCGCTATCGGTATGAGGCGCAGGCATCGGTCTGCCTGCCCGAATGAGTATGCGGGCCGCAGCCGGAATATCGAGGTTATGTTGGCCAAGGCCTCGTGAAGCCGAGGTGATGGCGGCACGACCATCCGTCCCTTCAGAACCCAGCCCGACAAACGCCTTTCCCTTTTCGCGCTCACGCATTACTGTTGAAGCACTACCCGTCAAAGGGGAGTAGCCTCGCCGTAGCGGTCGTCAACACGGGATTGCGATCTCCGGCCCTACGGGCGGCGCGCCGGGCGCGCTGCAGCGAGACCTTTGCCAGGCACTTTGTGAGCTGACCACGCTTGCCTTCGGCCGCGACCGCTGCGGCTGACCGGCAATCGGGCCGGCTCCGCCATACCTGGTTTGAGGCCGCCATGGCGCATGCACCGGTGCTGTTGGGTCGTCGGCGAGACTCCGCTCGGAGGGCTTCGCACGGCGGCACGCTCATCCTCCACCGTCCCCGTCAGATCCAATTCTGCTGCCGCCGCCTTCGAGCGCGTTCGGCTTGCGGCACCCTCACGCCCTGTTAGGAGCCTCCATGGCGCACACATCAAATCTCATCCGGCAGCCCGATGGCGGCGCTGCGAACGCCGCCGCACATGCATCTGCCGCGGGCGCGCCGGCTTATCATCGCGAGTCGCCTGCCGACGTCGTGGCGGCCCTGGGTTCCGATGCGGCGCGCGGCCTGAGCGGGCTCGAAGCGAGGCGTCGCCTCGAAAAATACGGGCCGAACAGCCTGAAGAGTGCGCCGGAGACCGCCTGGTGGAAACGCCTCCTCGAGCAATTCGAGAACTTCCTGGTCATCATCCTGCTGGCGGCCACGGTGATCTCGGTTGTGGAGTGGCTGCTGCAGGATCCGCGCGAGACGGCGCTGCCCTATGAGGCCATTGTCATCCTGGCTATCGTCATTCTCAACGCGCTGCTCGGTTTCCTCCAGGAGTCGCGCGCGGAGCGCTCGGTGCGGGCGCTGATGGCGTTGGCCGCCCCGGAATCGACGGTCATCCGCGACGGCGAACGCCAGCGCGTGCAGGCGGGCGAGATTGTGCCCGGTGATATTGTGCTTTTGGAGGCGGGCGATCGTGTCCCTGCCGACGCCCGCATCGTCGAGGAGGCCAACCTTCACACAGATGAGGCGCCGCTAACCGGCGAGAGCATGCCGGTCGAGAAGGATGCGCGCGCAATCGACGCCGAGATCGGCATCGGTGACCGCCGCAACATGCTCTACTCGAGCACGGTCGCAACCTATGGACGCGGCCGCGCCGTCGTCACCGCCACCGGCATGGACACCGAGGTCGGGCGGATTGCCGGTCTGCTCGAAGCGGCAAAGAAGGAGCCGACCCCGCTTCAGCAGGAGCTCGATCGTACCGGCAGGCGGCTGAGCGTCATCATGCTCGGCATCTGCGCGGTGGTGTTCGCCACGGGCCTGCTCAGCAGCTCGGTATGGAACCTCAACGCGGTGCTCGGTCTGTTCCTGTTCGCCGTGGCGCTGGCTGTTGCTGCCATCCCGGAGGCCCTGCCGGCGATCGTCACAGTCGGCCTCAGCCTGGGCGTGCGCCGCATGGCGGCGGCGAATGCCATCGTGCGCAAGCTGCCGGCCGTGGAGACTCTCGGAGCCGCGACCGTGATCTGCTCGGACAAGACCGGCACGCTGACGCGCAACGAGATGACCGTGCGGGCCGTCTACACCGCGTACGGCCTCGTCGACGTGTCGGGCAGCGGCTACATCCCCGATGGCGAGTTCACCATGCAGGGGCGCGCGATCGCAGCCGGCCCGGGCGTGCACGAAGCGCTGCGGCGAACACTGCGGGCGGCCGCGCTTGCCAACGATGCCACGCTCGTCAACAGCGAGGGACGCTGGCGCGTGCAGGGAGATCCTACGGAGGGTGCGCTGCTCGTCGCCGCGCGCAAGCTCGGCATCACGGAGGCAGACCTAAGCAATTGTCCGCGCCTCGGCGAAATCCCCTTCACGTCGGAGCGCAAGCGTCACGCCACGGTCCATGCCGACCCGGCCAACGCGGGTCACCTCGACGTGTTCGTCAAGGGAGCGCCGGAGGTGCTGCTCGAGAGCAGCCGCTATCTGTGGCAGGCGGGCAAGGCCGTGGCGCTGGACGATGCCCGGCGGGCGGAGCTGGCGAGGCAGAACGAAATGCTCGCCGGCCAGGCGTTGCGCGTGCTTGCCATCGCCACGCGCAGCGGCCCGGCGGCCGCGCTCGGGCTGGACGCGCAGGCGATTGCTGTCGGTGGCGACATCGAGCTGCCTGAGAGCATCGAGGACGACCTGGTGCTGCTCGGGCTGGTCGGCATGATCGATCCGCCGCGCGCCGAGGCCAAGGATGCCGTGGGCGTCGCCAAGCGCGCTCACATCCGCTCGGTGATGATCACGGGTGATCATCCCGCCACGGCCGAGGCGATCGCACGAGAGCTCGAGATTTTCGAGCCGGGCTCGCGGCTGCTCACCGGCAGCGAGCTGCGCCGGATGAACGATGCCGAGCTCGATACCATCGTCGAGGATGTGCGCGTGTTCGCGCGCGTCGACCCCGAGCACAAGCTGCGCATCGTCAGCGCCCTCCAGCGCAAGGGCCACATCGTCGCCATGACCGGCGACGGCATCAACGATGCCCCGGCGCTCAAGACCGCCAACATCGGCGTGGCCATGGGCATCACGGGCACCGACGTGTCGAAGGAGGCCGCCGACATGGTGCTCACCGACGACAACTTCGCCAGCATCGTCAAGGCCATCGAGGAAGGCCGCGGTATCTACGACAACATTCGCAAGTACCTGATCTACCTCCTGTCGTCGAACGCCGGCGAGCTGCTGACCATGTTCGCCGGCGTGATGTTCGCCGGGCTGCTCGGCCTTGCCTCGGTGGACCCGGGCCTGTTCCTGCCGCTACTCGCCGCCCAACTCCTTTGGATCAATCTCGTCACTGACGGACCGCCGGCGCTGGCCCTGGGCATCGATCCGAAGGACCCGGATGTGATGGCGCGCGAGCCCAGGCAACGCGGCACCGGCGTGCTGACCACGCAAGACTGGTGGCGGCTGGCGGGCATCGGCAGCGTCATGATGATCGGCACGCTAGCCGTGCTCGACGCCTACTATCCCGGCGGCGTCATCACATTGTTTGCCACCGACGCCGACCCGAACCTCGCCGACGAGGCACATGCGCGCACGATGGCGTTCACGACTCTGATGATGTTCCAGCTCTTCAACGTCTTCAATTGTCGCTCGGCGTGGCGCAGCGCGTTCAGCGGCCTTCTGGAGAACAAATGGCTGGTGGGTGCAGTGGCGCTGTCCCTTCTCATGCATGTTCTCGTCGTCTACGTCCCCTTCCTCCAGGCGGCGTTCCATACGGTTGCGCTGTCAGCCTTCGATTGGATAGTGGCCACGATCGTCGCCTCGACCTTGCTGATGGTAGTCGAGCTCGTGAAGCTGTTCGCGCGCCGGGAGCGCGTGTCGGCGCTCGGCCGAGCTTCGGCAACGTAGGGAGCACCGGCCATGCCCGTCATCGCGATGACGCGGGAAATGGGGTCGCGGGGAAGGGAGGTGGGACAGCGCGTGGCCGCCGAGATGGGGTTGTCCATCGTCCTGCACGAGCTCGTCGAGGGTGAGATCGCCGAGCGCATGCAGGTGCCGGAGAACGTTATCCATCACCGGTTCGAAGGCGGCGCCACGCTGCGCGAACACTGGCGGGTCGGGACGGGGCGAATGGCGCGCCACGCCGCCGAGGAGATCCTCATGCTGGCGAGCAAGGGCAACGTCCTGATCCGTGGCTGGGGCTCATGCGTGCTCCTCCGCGAGGTGCCGCACGTTGCCTGCCTGCGCGTATGCGCCCCGATGGGGCGGCGGGAGGAGGGTGTCATGGAACGGCACGGCCTGCGCGACCGCGCCGCGGCGCGTCTCGAGATCGAGCGCAACGATGCCGCGCACGAACGGCTCCTGCGGGAGGTGTACGGCGTGGATCGCTACGACAGCCTGCTCTACGATCTCGTCCTGAACACCGGGCGCCTGTCGATGGACACCTGTGTGAGGCTGGTGTGCGATCTCCTCGCCAGACCCGAGTTCCAGGAGACACCGGCTTCGCGCGCGCGGCTCGCTGACAAGATCCTGGAGGCGCGGGTTCGCGCCCGCTTGCATGATCGCTTCACGGTTGGGACGGGCGTGCGCGGAGCCGACGTGAAGGTCTGCGGCGACAAGATCGTTCTCACCGGCTCGGCCATTCATCGCGCGCTGGCCGAGGAGGCGGGCCGGATCGCCGGCGGGGTTGCCGGGGCTCGCGATGTCGACAACCGCATCGAGGTCGTGCGGGCCCCGCGTGGGCTTTGAGGCGGCCCTACCGGAACGGTGGCTCGTCGAAGGAGCGCAGCTTGCGCGAGTGCAGCGTCTCGCGCCGCGTGCGCAGCAGGTCCAGCGCCTTGAGCCCGATCTCCAGGTGCTGGGCAACGGCGCTCTCGTAGAAGGCGTTGGCGGCGCCCGGCAGCTTGATCTCCCCGTGCAGGGGCTTGTCGGACACGCACAGCAAGGTGCCGTAGGGCACGCGCAGCCGGTAGCCGTTGGCAGCCACCGTGCCGCTCTCCATGTCCACGGCGATGGCGCGTGACAGGTTGATCCGCCGGCGCTCGAGCGTGTAGCGCAGCTCCCAATTGCGATCGTCGTTGGTGACCACGGTGCCGGTCCTGAGGCGCTGCTTGAGGGCCTCGCCGGTCTCGCCGGTGACGAGGCCTGCGGCATCCTGCAGCGCGATCTGCACCTCGGCGAGCGCGGGAATCGGCACGTCGGGCGGCACCAGGGCGTCGAGGATGCCGTCCTGGCGCAGGTAGGCATGCGCCAGCACATAGTCGCCGATCTGCTGGGATTGGCGCAGGCCGCCGCAGTGCCCGACCATCAGCCAGCAGTTGGGGCGCAGCACGGCCAGATGATCGGTGATGTTCTTGGCGTTGGCGGGGCCGACCCCGATGTTGATCAGCGTGACACCCTGCCCGTCACGCGCCGTCAGGTGATAGGCGGGCATCTGGAAGCGATGCCACGGGCTCGCCGCGATCACCTCGCTCGCTCCCTCGAGGCCGCGGCCGCGCGCGATCTCGGCGCCGCCGGGCAGGACGAGCGACTGGTAGGGGCCGGCGTCCTCGAGGCTGGCGAGGCCCCAGCGCACGAACTGATCGACGTAGCGATGATAGTTGGTGAGCAGGATCCATTGCTGCACGTTGCGCCAGTCGCTGCCGGTGTAGTGCACGAGCCGGCGCAGCGAGTAGTCGACGCGCACGGCGTCGAACAGCGCCAGCGGGCGCGGCTCGCCGTCCGCAGCCTCCCACTGGCCGTCCGCTACCTCGTCGCCGACGAGAGACAGCAGCGGCGTGGGAAAATGCTGGGCGAGATCGCCGGCCGTCACGCCGCTGCGGCCGATGTCCTCTACCCGCTCCAAGACGTAGG
>DATFCC010000214.1:0-18876 GCA_035253505.1 Hyphomicrobiaceae bacterium | reverse complement strand
TTGGGGTTCGACATGTAGATGCGCGTGGGGCCGGGTGGCGGGCCCCCGGCATGCGCGGATGTGCCGGACGCGGCGCGAGCCTCGGCGACGTCCTCGTGGCCATGCCGGCCGACGCCCAGCAGCCGCTCCTGCAGGCCGCGGTCGGCGGCCAACTCGCGCGACTCGATCAGCCGATTGATGCGACCGTTGACCATGATGGCGACCGTGTCTGCCACGGCCGTAGCAACACCGATGTTCTGCTCGATCACCAGCACGGCGATCTCGCCCTCCTCCGCGAGGCGCGCGAGAATATCGTCGACCTGCGCGACGATAACGGGGGCGAGGCCCTCGGTCGGCTCGTCCATCACCAGCAGGCGCGGATTGAGCAGCAAGGCGCGCGAGATGGCGACCATCTGCTGCTCTCCACCCGATAGCTGCGAGCCCGTGTTGGACTTGCGCTCCGCCAGCCGCGGGAAGGTGTGGTAGATGCGTTCGATGGACCAGGCGCCGCGACGCTCGCCCGCAACGAGGCGCAGGTGCTCGTCCACGGTGAGCGTGCGCCACAAGCGCCGGCCCTGCGGCACGTAGCCGATACCGAGCCTCGCGATGGCCGCGGGCACCCGACCGACCAGCTCCTCGCCGGCGAAGCGGATGGAGCCGCTGGAGGGCCGCACCAATCCCATGATCGCCTTGCACAGCGTGGTCTTGCCCATCCCGTTGCGACCGACCACCGCTAGGGCGCCCTGCGGCAATGTGAGGTCGACACCCTGCAGCGCGTGCGAACGGCCGTAGAAGACATTGAGGCCGCGGATCTCCAGCACGGGAGTGCCGCTCGGACGGGCGGTGAAGCGGTCAGCCATGGCCGCCTCCAAGGTAGAGCTCCTGCACCTCGTCGTCGGACTCGATCTCCTCCGGCCGGCCTTCCTTGAAGATGCGACCGTTGTGCAGCATCGTCACGCTCTCGACGACGCGCAGCGCCACATCCATGTCGTGCTCGATGATGATGAACCCGATGTGCTTCGGCAGGGAGCTCAGGATTTCGATCAGCTCGGCCCGTTCCCTGGGCGACAAGCCGGCAGCCGGCTCATCGAACAGGATGAACCGCGGCGCGCCGGCGAGTGCCAGTGCGATCTCGAGCTGGCGCTGCTGGCCGTGGCTGAGCTCGCCGACCAGTTGATCTCTGACATTCTCGAGATGGACGGCCTCGACCAGGCCTTCGGCAGACTGCGACAGCACGTCCCCGCGCCGCGGCCGCATGAGCGAGAAGCGCCCGCGCGCAACCCCGCGGCAAGCGAGGTAGACGTTGTCGAGCACGGACAGTCCGGTGAACAGCGCGGAGATTTGATACGTCCGCCGCAGGCCCCGGCGGATGCGCTCATGCGGTGGAAAGTCCGTCACGTCCTCGCCGAAGAAGCGAATGGCGCCCGAGGTCGGCGGAAAGTCGCCGGTGATGCAATTGAAGAGCGTGGTCTTGCCGGCCCCGTTGGAGCCCAGAACGGCACGGCGCTCGCCTGGGCGCACGTTGAGGGTCACATCCGTGAGTGCGGCAAGGGCGCCGAACATCCGCGTGACGCCACGCAGCTCCAGCGCGTTGGCGCCGGTCGCAGTCAGACGCTCGGCGAGGGAAGGCATCATGGTGCTGCCTCCCCGCCCGGCCGCAAATCGCGACTGCTGCGTTCCGCGCGCGACCTGTAGCGCTCCCAGAGGCCGAGCACGCCGTCGGGCGAAAAGAACACGACAGCCAGGAAGCCCAATCCCACGACGAGCTTGAACCGCTCGCCCGACATCCCGAGCGCGTGCAGGATATCGGACGAGAACACGCTGAGCAGCGCGTAGATGAGCGCGCCGATGAACGGCCCGATCGGGCGTTTGAGGCCACCGACGACCGCAATCACCAATATGTCGACCACTTGAGGGATGCCGGCCGTTCCCGGCACAACCTGGGCATTTTGCCAGACCAGCAGGATTCCGCCGAACGCGGCGATGACGCTGGCGAACGAGTAGGCAAGAATGCGATGGGCGGTCACCGAGAAGCCGAGCGCGCTCATGCGCCTGGGATTGTCGCGCACGCCCTGCAGAGCCAGCCCGAAGGGCGTGCGCGCCATCCACACGACCGCAAGATAGGACAGCGTCGCGCAGCCCAGCGTCAGATAGTAGAAGGGCACCGGCTGGCGCCAATCGGTGCCGAACAGGGCCGGCGGGACGACGTTGTTGAAGCCGGTGTAGCCGTTGAAGATCCCGTAGTTCTGGCGCGTGAAATAGAAGAACGCCGCCGCGATCGCCAGCGTGATCATGATCGTGTAAATGCCCTCGGTGCGAACGGCCAGGGCGCCGACCAGCGTTCCAAACAGGGTCGCGACCAGGACCGCGAGCGGGATATACAGCCACCACGGCCAGCCCAGGCTGATCTGGGGCACGCCGCTGGTGCCGAGGATCGCCACCACGTAGCCGGCAAGCGCCGCCACCGTCATCTGGATGAGGCTCACCATCCCGCCGTAACCGGCCAGCACCATGAGCGACAGGGCGATCATCCCGAGGATGAAGGTCCAGCCGAAAATCTGAAACAGAACGAAGCTGCTGGCGAAGGCGGGCATCAACACCAGCAACATGCCGATCCCCCAGACCGGCGCGGGGATCGCCTCCAGCACCACCAGCCTTCCCGGTGCGGTTGCGGGTAGGACCTGTGCCATGTCAGTGCCGCGCCCCGAGGAGGCCCTGCGGACGGAACGCAAGCACGGCAGCCATGATCAAGAAAGTGAACACCACCGAATAGGTCGGCGCGTAGACGAGGCCGATCTGCTCGGCAAGACCGATGATGACGGCACCGAGTGCAGCTCCCGGGATCGAACCCATTCCGCCCACGATGACGACCACGAGCGAGGCCAGCAGGAACCGCGTGTCCTCGCCCGGCGAGAGCGACTGGAAGGTGCCGCCGACGATGCCGGCCATGCCCGCCATGCCGGCGCCGAAGGCAAACACCGCCAGGAACACGTACTGGATGCGCACGCCCGATGCCGCCAGGATGTCGCGATCGTCGACGCCAGCCCGGATCAGCATGCCGAGCCGCGAGCGGCTGAGCACCAACCACATGGCCAAGCCGATCACGATCGCGGCGAGCAGGATCACGATGCGCACGCGCGGATAGGAGAGGTAGACCGCCTCGCCGTCGGGGCGCAGCGAGCTGATCAGCGGCAGCGTCATGGGGCCGCTCAGCCAGTCCGGCGAGAGCACCTGATAGCTCTGGCCGCCCCAGTACCACAGCATCAGATCGGCGAGCACGATCGAGATGCCGATCGTGACCAGCGTCTGGCGCAGCTCCTCTCCCTCCATGCGCCGAAACACCTGATGCTGCAGCAGCAGGCCGAGCGCGCCGACAATCAGGAAGACCACCGGAAAAGCGAGTAGCCAATAGCCGGTCACGTCGACCACGCCATAGCCGATGTAGCCGCCGAGAAGGTAGAGCGAGCCATGGGCGAGGTTGACATTGCGCATCAGGCCGAACACCAGCGTAAAGCCGGACGCCACCAGGAAATAAAGGGCACCCAGCGTAATGCCGGACAAGACCGCGTTCAGGAAGACCCGCTTGCGGCCCACGGCCTGCTCGAGGCCCGGCGGCCAAGGCGCAATGATCAGCCATGCCAGGCCCACGATCAGCACCAGGACCACTAACGCCCAGAACGGATGGCGCGCGCTGAAATTCTGCAAGGTGCCCATGCTGCCAGCGGTTGCCACACGCGTGTTCGACAGGATCATCGGTCCGGCCGCACCAGCCGTATCCGCAGCCTAATGATTTCACCGATTTGGGCATGTTGGAAGCAAACTTATGGTTCACCAGAGAGGCGATCTGGCACCGCCTCGGCGGGCATCAGGTGCCATCGGCGATGATCGGCCCACTCTTGACGTTCCTTGCGCAGGTCCGCCGCGCGAGAATAGGGCCCGGCATCGGCGGCGAAGCGCGGCCCCGGTGCCGGGTCGACCCTGGCAAGGCGAACGCATTTGCCATGTTCCGTCGTCGTCTCTCCGCTGCCAAAAAGTAGATGCAAGGATACCGGCGCAGTTGGCTGTTGCGCGGCTGTGTGATGTAGTCGGGCGGTACTGCGAGGTGTAGGCTGGAGTGCAAGCGCCGTCGCGGCAGGGTCTGCCGGCAGGCGGATCAGGCGTGGCCAAATGAGCCACGGACAATCATCGATCCTTGGGAGGATTCGACATGAAGCGACTCATCGGGGCGGTTACCGCCGTGGCGTTGATGGCGCCCGGCGTAGCGGTCGCGCAAGACACAATCAAGGTCGGCATCCTGGTTGCAACGGAGGGCGCCTTCGCGGCCGGCGGCGCGGACGGCATCCGCAACGTCGAGCTGGCCCTCAAGCTGGCGGGCGGGATGGCCGGCGGCAAGAAAATCGAAACGGTCGTTGCCCCCACCGATACGACGCCTGCCACCGCAACGCGCATGGCGCGCAAGCTCATCGAGCAAGACAAGGTCGATATCATCCTCGGCCCGCTCTCGGGTTCCGAGGGCATCGCCATGCGCGACTACTCCAAGACCATCCCGGACAAGACCGTGATCAACGGCATCTCCGGCGCCTTGGAGACGACCTGGGTCGACCCGTCGCCGAACTTTTTCCGGTTCAATCTCGACGGCGCTCAGTGGGGCACTGGGCTAGGCAAGTATGTCGTCGAGAAGAAGGGCTGGAAGCGCGTCGCGAGCGTGTCGGCCGACTATTCGTTCGGCTATACCAACTTCCTTGGCTTCGCGGTCGACTTCTGCAAGGCCGGCGGCGAACTGGTGGAGCGCCTGTGGGTTCCGCTTGGCTCGGGGGACTATGCCGGCGTGATCGCCAAGCTGCCCGACAACGTCGACGCCATCTACCTCGGCGTGGGCGGAACGGATGCGATCAACTTCCTCAATCAGTATCAGCAAGCCGGCGGCAAGGCCAAGCTGATCGGCGGCTCCATCATGGCCGACCCGACCGTGCTGAGCTCAAAGGGCAAAGCCAAGGAGGCCCTGATTGGCACCCCGACTTCGGGTTGGGTGGCCAACGACAACCCGGCGCCGGAGTGGCAAGCCTATGTCAAGGCGTATCAGGACGCGTTCCCGGCGGACAAGAGGCTTCCCTCGCCGTCCCTGTTCGGTGTCGGCTACCACGTGAACGCGCTCGCCATGATCGCAGGGTTGAACGAGGTCAAGGGCGACCTCAGCGACGGCCATAAGAAGTTCCACGCCGCGTTGTCCAAGCTGAAGCTGCAGACCCCCCTGGGCCCGATCTCGCTCAACGAGAACCGTCAGGCCTCCGGCTCGGTGTTCGTCACCGAAGTGAGCGCAAACGCGGACGGCACGCTGTCAAACAAGATGGTCGCTCGTGTCGACAATGTCACGCAGACCCTCGGCATGACGCCGGACGCTTTCCGCGCGATGGGCCTGCCCTCGCGCACAACGCCTGACTGCAAGGCACTCGGCGGCAAGTAGCTCCCGTCGGGCGGCCGAATAGGCCGACGCTCAGTCCCGGGACTTGAACCATCGCACGGGTACAGTCCCGGGACATACGCCACGCCGGCAGGAATACGTGCCTGGCGGATCGAGTCCACGCTGCGCGAACGGAGAAGGCAATGGCGATCACCGTCAAGGATCTGGAAGCGTTCGCGGATGGCTGGAATCGCCATGACCTGGACTTCCTCATGACCTTCATGGCCGAGGACTGCGTCTTCGAGACCAGCGCTGGACCGGAGGCCGTCGGCAAGCGCTACGCGGGCCGTGAGCAGGTGCGCGAAGGATTCAGAAGCGTGTTCAAACGGTTTCCGGACGTTCAGTTCAGCAACGCGAAACATTTCGTATCCGGCGATCGCGGCTTGTCGGAGTGGCTTTTCATCGCAACGAGCGCCGACGGCAAACGGATCGAGGTCACCGGCTGCGATGTCTTCACCTTCAGGGGCGACAAGATCGCCGTAAAGAATTCCTACCTCAAAAACCGCACCGCCTAGCCTGTACAACGGTCGTTTAGGCACCGACGGCGCGCGGGCCGAGAGCCATTGCCTCGGGTCGCTCGAGGCCTCATGCCCAGCCTGACCGGGGCGACCCGACTTTGCCGCCTGTCAGAAGGTAAGACGCCAGCGAGCGCGGCCGGGAAGGCCGCAGCTCTGTTCGCGCTTCGCCACCAGTGACACTGCAATCACGGACCTGTGACGCCGGGAACTGCCGGGCGGACGCGCGCTTCGTAGGCTGCAGACGATGAGGCATGCGCGGCTTCCCGCCCCGCATGCGCCGTGCAAAGACCTGGAGAGACAGGATGATCATGTTCAGCGTAACGAAAAAGACGGCAACGCTGGCAGCGTTGCTCGCAATAGCCAGCGTGCTGCCCGCCAACGCGGGATCGCCGAGAGACATCATGGCGTCTCCGGTCTCCACCGCAGCCGTCCAGGCGCCCTCCGAGGATCAGATCGTAGAGCTGGCGCACAGATCGATGCGCGTCTTCATGCAATCGGTCCGTGAAAAGAGCATGCAGGCGTTCTGGAACCACATCTCGCCGCGCTTCCGCGAAAACTACTCGGTCGCGCAGCTCGATGAGGGTTTCAAGGAATTCTACAACCTGCCGATCACCGGAGATCCCCTCGCGGGAAAAAGCCCTATCTTCTCGGAGAACCCGGTGGTCGACGGCAACAGCGTGCTGACGGTGCGCGGCTACTACACGACGACACCGTCGCGGATGACCTTCCAGCTCCACTACGGCATGGAGGGGCGTAGCTGGAAGCTGATCGGCATCCAGGTCAATGTGAGGCCGACCTCCGCGGCGGGCTCCGAACAATCGGCGGACGCACGCGGAGCGGATCCAAGCCGCGTGCTGTAATTCCCGACCGGCATGGAAATGAGGCAAGCGGGTGCGGCGAGCCGATCGCGCCGCACCCGGGGATGCCGCCTCGCGCCGCTTCCAGCCGGACGTCAGCGATACCCTCCCACCCGCACAGCAACCGTGGGCCGCGTTTGCGGACGGCGCGCCGGCCTGTTGACACAAAAGCGGGACGAAGCTCCCTTCTTACAAGACCGGCTCGGCCGAAGATGGCGGAAGGCCGCATGAGGGCGCCTAGGGCAGGCTTTCGGCGGTTCGCTGCCGACGCTTCCTGTTGTGGGCCGAGCCAGCCTGAGGGACGACGGGATGGGGGAAACCGAGGACGAGGCGCCGCTCTACCCGCCGGCGGCTCCGGCGGCGTCGCGGGAGCTGCCGCTTTGGCGCGCCATCCCCGCGCTGATCCGCAATCCGCTGCGGTTCGTTCCTGACACAATCTACCGTCAGCCGCTCGCTTTCTATCGCCGCCTCGGCATCGACTACGCGCTGGTAGCGGACCCCGCCCTCGTCATGTCGGTGCTGCTCGGTGACGCGGCGAAATACGAAAAGTCCGCGCTCGAACAGGACGTTCTCGGGCCGACCATGGGCAATGGGCCGCTCACGGCGTCCGGTGACCTGTGGCGCTGGCAGCGGAAGGTTTCAGCACCGCTGTTCCGGCATGGCGACGTGCTGGCCCACGTGCCTCGCATGGCGGCGAGTGCGGAGAACCAGATCCGGCTGTGGCGCGAGACCAAGCTTGCGGCCGGCCAGGCGCACGACATTCAGCCGGCAATGAAGGATGCGACATTCGATGTCATCACCTCGACCATCCTGGCCGGCTGCACGCCGGAAGAGGCCGCGGTCATCAAGCGAGCCGAGGAGATTGCATCCAAGTACATCCAATGGGACATCCTGTTCCGCCTGCTGCACCTGCCTGCCGCACTCTGGTACCCCTACAAGCACACGCTGAAATCGGCGGCCATGGACATGCGGGCGGCCCTGCATGTGCTCATCTGGCGGCGAAAGCTCGCCGGGGGGCCTCCCGGCGACATTCTGGCCCGGCTCGAGAGCGCCGTCGATCCCGCCACCGGCGCGCCCATGTCGGATGAGTTGGTTTGCGACAATCTGGCGACATTCCTGGAGGCGGGCCACGAGACGACCGCCTTGGCTCTCACCTGGACCATCTACCTGCTGGCGCGCTCGCCGGTGTGGCAGGACCGGTTGCGGGAGGAAGCGTTCGCCGTTGCGGGCCAGGGGCCGATCGAGCCGGGGCACGTCGAACGGTTGCCGCTGACCATGCGCGTGCTGAAAGAGTCGATGCGACTCTATCCGCCCGTGCCGACGATCGTTCGTGTCGTCAGGGAGGAGACGATACTCGGCGGCCGGAAACTCGCGAAGGGAACGCTTGTGTTCGTGTTGGTCTACGCCACGCATCGGCACCACAGCCTTTGGGAGGACCCGGACCGGTTCGACCCCGATCGTTTCACGCCTGACCGCGAGCGCGCCATGAAGCGAGGCCAGTTCATGCCGTTCGGCGCCGGCCACCGCACCTGCATCGGCATGGGCTTCGCCCTCGTTTCGGCGGCGACCATGCTGGCGAGCTTCCTTCGCGCAGCGCGGTTCGAGTGGGACGGGCGGCATCTGCCCGAGCCTCTCAATCTCGTCAATTTGCATCCAAAGGGCGGCATGCCCGTGCGCCTGACCCTTCTTTGAGCATCGAGCGCTAGCTCATTGCTCCTGCGGCGCGCCGCTGGTTGCGCGAGGCGCGCGGCTGGCACCGCAGATTCAGAAGTGTTCCAAGGCGCGGAATGCCATAAGTTGGCGGCCACTGCTCGCGGACGGCGCAACGTCGCCCCGCCGGGCCTGTTGCTCCTCGCCCGCCATCGAGACACGCCCACCAATGCCGCCAATCAACAGGGTTGCCGTCGACATCGGGGGAACCTTCACGGACATCGTCGTCATGTCGGGCGACGGCACGCTACACGAGAGCAAGGTCTCCACCACACCGGATGACCCGAGCCGCGCCGTGATCGACGGACTGAGCGCGCTCCTTTCCGAGCTCCGCATCGCGCCCGTGAGCGTGGCCGAGGTGCTGCACGGCACCACGGTCGGCTCCAACACCATCCTGCAGCGGTCAGGGGCGCGCACCGGCCTCATCACCACCCGCGGATTTCGCGACGTGCTGGAGATCGGGCGCATCCGCATGCCCGACATGTTCGACCTGACCTGGGACAAGCCGAAGCCGCTGGTGCCCCGCCGGCACCGGCTGGAGGTTGTCGAGCGCGTCGCCGCCGACGGCAGCGTCGTCGAGCCGCTGAACGAAGCGAGTGTGATGGCAGCGGGAGAGCAGCTTGCCGCCGCCGGCATCGAGGCGGTCGCCATCTGCCTCATCAACAGCTACCGCAATCCGGTGCACGAGCAGCGCGTCGAGGCGCTGCTGCGCGAGCGGTTCCCGGCCTTGCTCGTGACCGCGAGCTATCGGGTGCTGCCCGAGCGCAAGGAGTACGAGCGCACCAGCACCACGGTGGTGAATGCCTATCTGCTGTCGGCGATGCGCAGCTACCTGCAGAGCCTCGACGCCGGCCTGCGCAAGGCCGGCATCGCCGCCCCGATCCGCGTGATTACGTCGAACGGCGGCATGCTCGCGGCGGAAACGGCCGCGGAAAAGCCCGTGTTCGTGGTGGCATCCGGCCCCGCCGGCGGCGTCATCGGTGGCGCGCGGCTCGGCGCGGCGCGCGGGGATCCCGATCTCATCGTGTTCGACATGGGCGGCACCACGGCCAAAGCCGTGATCGTGGAGGACGGCGTGCCCAGCATGACGTCGGAGTACGAGTTCCGCGACGGCCTTTCCACCTCGAGTCGCTTCATCAAGGCCGGCGGGTACATGCTCAAGGTGCCGGCCATCGACATCGCCGAAGTGGGGGCCGGCGGCGGTTCGCTGGCCGGCATCGACAAGGGCGGGCTGCTGAGAGTCGGCCCGGAATCGGCAGGCGCCGTGCCGGGCCCGGCCTGCTACGGGCTCGGCAACGGCCGCCCGACCGTGACCGACGCGAACGTGGTGCTGGGCCTGATCAATCCGCTCGCACTCGCCGGTGGCCGGCTCGCCATCGACCGCGCCTTGAGCGAACGCGCCATCCAGGACCACGTGGCAAAGCCCCTCGGCCTGTCGGTGGAGGACGCGGCCCACGGCATCCGTGCGGTGGCGAATGCCGCCATGTCGCGAGCGATCCGCGCTGTCACCGTCGAGCGCGGGCGCGATCCCCGCGATCTCACGCTGATCGCCACCGGTGGCAACGGCGGCATCCACTCGCTCGATGTGGCGCGCGACCTCGGTATCCGCCGCGTCGTGGTGCCGCCGCTGGCTGGCGTCTTCAGCGCCGTCGGCATGCTGGCATCCGACGTGGAGCACATCGCCCTCGATACCGTCACCCGGGCGATAGAGACACTGACGCAAGCCGAATTGGCTCGGATCAAGTCGCAACTCGCCGAGCGCGTCGCGCGGCAGCTCGCGGCGGAAGGCTTCACCGGCGCGCGGGTGGCGCTCGCGTGGGAGGCGGATCTGCGACACCAGGGGCAGGCGACGGAGCTGACCGTCCGCTACGACGGGGACGACCTCCAGGAGATGACCGCGCGCTTCGTGGCCGAGTACGTCAAGACCTACGGTTACCGGGACGATAGCCCCATCGAGCTGGTGAAGATGCGCGTGGTCGGCCGGGGGCTTCGCAACAAGCGGTTGGATTTCCAGCACCTGACCTTCGAGCCGAGGTCCGGGGCGCCGGCAGGGCGCTCGCGCATCGTGCACTTCGCGCGCGGTTCGGCCGCGATGGAGGTGGAGGTGGTGGCGCGCTCGGCGCTCGCCGGCACGCCCCGGCCGGGGCCGCTGGTGATCGAGGAGTTCGACGCCACCACAGTGGTGTCTCCCGACGCGCGCGTGCACCGCGACACCATGGGCAACATCGTGCTGGACCTCGAGGCCGCATCATGAAGATCGACCCCATCACCTTCGCCGTCATCAAGAGCGGCCTCGACTCGATCGCCGACGACATGGCCTACACGGTCGTGCGCATCGCCCGCTCGGAGATCGTGAAGGACGTGATGGACTTCTCCGCCGCCCTCTGTGCCGCCGATGGGCAGATGGTGGCGCAGGCCAAGACCATCGCCCAGCATCTGGGCGCCATCCCTGAGGCGATGGCATCCGTGCTGGAGACGTTCGGCGACAGCCTTGCCGATGGGGACGTCGTCATCATGAACGACCCCTATCACGGCGGCATGCATCTGCCCGACATCTTCATGTTCATGCCGCTGTTCTTCGAGGGCAAGCGGCGGGCTTTCGCTGTGGTCATCTGCCATCACACCGATGTCGGCGGCCGGGTTCCAGGCTCCAACGCCTCCGATTCCACCGAAATCTACCAGGAAGGCCTGCGTATCCCGCCGCTGAAACTATACGACCGCGGCGCGCTCAACGAGACTCTAGCGACGCTCATCAAGATCAATGTCCGCGTGCCGGACCGCGTTTGGGGCGACCTGCTGGCGCAGTATGCCGCCGCCCAGGTCGGCAGGCGCGGCCTCGAAAAGCTGTTCCAGCGCTACGGCGCGGCCGAGGTGGAGGCGTACATGGCCGAGCTCCTCGACTATGCCGAGCGGCTGACGCGCGCCGAGATCGCCACCTGGCCGCAGGGCACGTATGCGTTCAGCGATCATATCGACAGCGACGGCTTTTCCGATGCACCGATCCCCATCAAGGCAGCGGTCACCGTGCGGGCGGATGGGACGCTGCTGGTGGACTACACGGGCTCGAGCCCCCAGGTGAAGGGCGCGCTCAATTCGACGCTGAGTTTCACCCGCTCGCTCACCTATCTCAGCGTGCGCTGCGTGCTGCCCAAGGATGTCCCCAACAACGTCGGCGTTTTCCGCTGCATCGAGACCAGGGTGCCGGATGCGTCGGTGCTCAATCCCGTCATGCCCGGGCCATGCGCGGCGCGCGCGCTGACCGGCTATCGGGTGTTCGACACCATGCTGGGTGCGCTGGCGCAGATCGTGCCGGACCGGGTGCCGGCGGCGGGCGAAGGCGGCAACAGCGTGATCTGCATCAGCGGGCTGAGGTCCAACCGCCAGCCCTTCATCATCGTCGACATGATCTGCGGTGCCTGGGGCGGACGGCCCGACAAGGACGGGCTCGAGGCCGTGACCAATGCCTCGCAGAACCTGTCCAACATGCCGGTCGAGATCATGGAGGCCGAGCATCCCGTGCGGATCGAGGAATACGCCTTCGTACCGGACACCTGCGGCGCGGGCAAATGGCGCGGCGGGGTCGGCCTGCGCCGGGCATACAGGATCCTCGCACCCGAGGCCCTGCTGCAGATGCGGACGGATCGCGTCGCGTTTGCGCCCTACGGGCTCGACGGCGGCGAGCCAGGCGGGCGCTCCCGCAACTTCATCGAGATCGGCAATCGCCGCGAGCCGCTGCCGGGCAAGGTTACGATGACGGTGCCGCAGGATGCCGTCATCATTCACGAGCAGGCCGGCGCCGGCGGTTTCGGCGACCCCAAGGGGCGCGATCCGGCGCTGGTGCGCGAGGACGTACTGGACGGCAAGATCACCGAAGCCTTTGCACAGCGCCACTATGGCGGCGCCTGGCAGAGATGACGCGCGGGTCGCGAACGCCGGCCAAGCGCGGGCCGACGCCGGCTTCTGGTTTCGCCGGCCTTCGTCGCGCATACTCGATGCAGCAACGGCATCGGAAGGAACGAGACCCATGACGGCAGAGCGCACTCTCGACACGGGCACCGAGCAGCTCCTCGGCTCCGTCCGGCATGGCGTTGCGACGCTCACGCTCAACCGGCCCGAGGCCCGCAATGCTCTCTCGGCGCAGCTATCGCCGGCGCTGCAGCGCATGGTGGCCCAGTGCGGAGCAGACGACAGCGTAAGGGCGCTGCTGATCACGGGCGCCGGCAGCGCGTTCTGCGCGGGCGGGGACGTCAAGGGCATGGGTGACCGCCGTCCGGGAGCCGACCAGAGCCCCGACGAGCGCTTCCGCATCATGCGCGCACGCCACCAGGGCGTCGCCGGTGCGCTCTACGCCGTGCGCAAGCCGACGGTCGCCGCCTTGCCCGGCCCCGCCGCGGGAGCCGGCCTCGCCATTGCTCTGGCCTGCGACATCCGCGTGGCTTCCGACACCGCCTTCGTGGCCACGGGCTATGCGGGCGTCGGCTTGAGCGGCGACTACGGCATCGCCTGGCTCCTCTCGCAGGCAGTCGGCCCTTCGCGCGCTCGCGAGCTGCTGCTGACCAACCAGCGCGTTCCGGCCGCCCGCGCCGCGGAACTCGGCATCGTTCACCGCGTCGTCGCCTCCGCTGCGCTGCAGGAAGAGGCCTTTGCGCTCGCCCGCTCGCTGGCGGAAGGGCCAAGCGTCGCCTTCCGCTACATCAAGGACAACCTGGACGAGGCGATGCAGCTCGACTATCCCGCGGCCATCGACCGGGAAGCCGAGCGCATGCTGCGCGCCCAGGGCACAGAGGATCACAAGGAGGCCGTGCGCGCCTTTGTCGAGAAGCGCAAGCCGGTGTTTCGCGGCAGGTAGCGGTTCTTGCGGAACCTCGATGGGCGGGAGGGGTTTGGCGGCAAGCAGGCTTGAGGCTAAAGTTGAGGCAGCATTCAGGAGGCAACCGATGCCCGAGTACATCCCGAGCCCGCGCGATTGGGTGCGCGAACAGGTCGAGCTTTACGAGAGCAGCGGCGGCACCAAGGGCACCACGCTGCGGGACACGGGCCTGCCGGTGATCCTCGTCACGCACTTCGGCAACAAGACCGGCGCGATCCGCAAGACGCCGCTGATGCGCGTCAAGGACGGCGACGGCTATGTCCTGGTCGGCTCGCAGGGCGGCGCGCCGAAGGACCCGGTATGGGTGCACAACCTCCGCGCCAATCCGCAAGTGGAGCTGCGTGACGAGACCGTCGTGCGGCCGATGCGGGTGCGCGAGGTCAAGGATGCGGCCGAGCGGGCGCGCCTCTGGGCGCTGGCCGTGGCCGCCTTCCCGCCCTACGCCGAATACCAGGCCAAGACGACGCGTCAGATCCCGGTCTTCCTCGCCAAGCCATAGCGAACGGGCGGCAGCGAACAGGCAGAGAGCGGAGCTCGCAGCCGTGGTGTGATTCACCTGGCGATCTTTGCCGCCAGCGCCGCCGTCACCTCGTGGATGGGCACGGTGTGCGGCGCCTTCCATCCCGACCCAGACTTGCATATGCAGAACGGGATGCTGCGGGCGCACAACTCCGCCACCACGGTCTCCGCGCCTCCCGAGCAGTCGACCACGGCGGCATGGAACACGAATTGCCGAAGGCGCTGCAGCGCCTCGAACGGGTTTGCCGCTGCCACCACGTCCCCGCCGGCGCGCTCGACGTAGCGCACAAGCTCAGAGGCATCGGCCGCGTCGGCGATCATCACGAGAACGCATAGGTCCTGGAGAGGCATCGACATTCCCTCGATGCGCATACTTATTGTTTGTCTGCTGATCTAGGCAAGACGGCTTTCACATCATTCACATTCTTGACCGTCAATAAGAGCAGGGACTCTCCCAAGACGCTTCGCCGCACCCTGCCCGCGGGCACGCGCAGCACGCTTTGCCGCGCGGCCCGCAACGGATCGTTCACCCCATCGCCGTTCGCAGTATGCGGGCGGCATGCACCGCGGCACGTCCCGCACCATCGGCGATCTGGTGGCGGCAGGAGAAGCCGTCCGCGATGATGAGTGAGGGGGCTGGCGCCGCGCGCACGGCGGGCAGCAGGGACAGCTCGGCCATCTGCATGGAAGTCTGGTACGTTTCTGTACCGTAGCCGAAGGCGCCCGCCATCCCGCAGCAGCTGCTTTCCACCGTCTCGACCGTGAGGCCATCGACCAGCCCGAGCGCCTTTGTGACCGACGGCATCGCGCCGAATGCCTTCTGGTGGCAGTGCCCGTGCAGCAGCGCGCGCGCCTCCAGCCGGCCGATCGGTCCCTTGATGCGGCCAGCATCGGCCTCGGCGGCGAGGAATTCCTCGAACAGGACCGCCTTCGCCGACAGTTCCTCTGCGTCCCGCCCGAGACCCAGCGCCAGCGCTTCGTCGCGCAGCGTCAGGAGGCAGCTCGGCTCCAATCCCACCACCGCGACGCTGCGCGGCAGATGAGGCTTGAGCGCGCGAAGCAGGCGCCGCAGCTCGGCGCGCGCCTCCTCGACGAGCCCTGCGGCAAGGAACGTGCGCCCGCAGCACAACGGCCGCCGCCCGCCGGCCTCCGGCACGATCACGCGGTAGCCGAGCCGCTCCAGCACGGCTGCTGCATCCTGGAGGTTCTCCGGCTCGAAGGCGGCGTTGAAGGTATCGCCCAGCAGCACCACCCCCGGGCCCTCGATGCGACTTGCCCATCGCAGACCGGTGCTCCGGCGCCATTGCGGCAGCTTGCGGTGTCTGGAGAAGCCCGTCAGCGGCTCCGCCGCCGCCGCCAGGGCCGGCACCCGATTGCGCAGGTTGAGGAGGGGCGCCGCCCACGCGGCGTAAGGCGCATAGCGCGGCAGGTACGCGACCAGCCGGTCGCGCAGCGACAGTCCGTGCCGTTTGCGCGCCGCCGCCAGCACCTCGATCTTCATGCGCGCCATGTCGACGCCGGTCGGGCATTCGCGGCGGCAGCCCTTGCAGCCGACACACAGTTGCATCGCCGCCAGCATGTCGTCGCTGCCGAGCGCATCGGCGCCGAGCTGGCCGGATACCGCGAGCCGCAACGTGTTGGCGCGACCGCGCGTGACGTGCTGCTCGTCGCCCGTCACGCGATAGGAGGGACACATGACGCCCCCCTGCAGCTTGCGGCACTCGCCG
Source organism: Hyphomicrobiaceae bacterium (assembly GCA_035253505.1). GTDB lineage: Bacteria > Pseudomonadota > Alphaproteobacteria > Rhizobiales > Hyphomicrobiaceae > AWTP1-13. The sequence goes on along the minus strand of DATFCC010000214.1, from coordinate 3,235 downwards.
TTGTTGTTGCACATCTCCGCCGCGCCCTGCAGGCCGCCGGCGCCGCCCGTGAAGGCGGACCAATCGAGGGCGGGCTTTATGGGCGTGGCGTGGTAACCCGGCGCGAAGCGGAACAGCGCGCGGTCATCCATGCGCGGCGGCCGCACGATCTTGCCGGGGTTCATGGTGCCGGCAGGATCGAAGCCGTCCTTGACCTCCTCGAACAGCTGCACGGTGTGACGACCGTACATGGCCTCGTGGAATTCGGAGCGCACCAGGCCGTCGCCGTGCTCGCCCGAATGCGAGCCCTTGTACTCGCGCACGAGGGCGAAGGCGGCCTCGGCGATGGCGCGCATCGCCTTCACGTCCTTTTCGAGCTTCAGATTGAGAACGGGGCGCACGTGCAGGCAGCCGACGGAAGCGTGCGCATACCAGGTGCCGCGCGTGCCGTGCTTCGCGAAGACGGCGGTCAGCCGCTCGGTGTAGTCGGCGAGATGCTCGAGGGGCACCGCGCAGTCCTCGATGAAGGAGACCGGCTTCCCCTCGCTCTTCATGCTCATCATGATGTTGAGGCCCGAGGCGCGCACCTCCCACACCGCGCGCTGGCCGGCGGCGTCGGTCACCTGCACGACGGAACCGGGCAACCCCAAATCGCCCATCAGCTCGTCCAAGCGCTGCAGGCGGCGCACGTTCTCGGCCTGGTCGTCCTCGGCGAACTCCGCGAGCAGCAGCGCATCCGGCTGGCCGCGCACGTAGGTGTCCATCACTGGGCGGAACATGGCGATGTCGCGCGCCAGCTCGATCAGGGTGCGGTCGACGACCTCGAGCGCGACGGGGCCGAGCTTGACGATATGCTGGGCGGCCTCCATGGCCTGCCGGAACGCCGGGAAGTGGCAGATGCCCAGCCCCTTGTTGCGCGGCTGCGGCGACAGCTTCAGTGTGATGCGCTCCGACAGCGCCAGCGTCCCTTCCGACCCGCACAGCAGGGTGGCGAGATTGAGCGGACGGTTGGTGGGCACCAGGGCATCGATGAGATAGCCCCCGACGCGGCGCGACACGGCGGGGAACGCCGTCTTGATGTGGGCCGCCTCGCGCTGGCCGAGATCGATTAGCCGGCGCACGAGCGGGTGCGGCTCAGGCACCCGCCCAGCTTGCGGCGGCGCGGCCAGCTCGCCGAATGCCATCGGCGTGCCGTCCGGCAGCACCGCATCGATCGCCAGCACGTTGTCGCGCATGATGCCGTAGCGCAGGGAGCGGGTGCCGCAGGAGTTGTTGCCGGTCATCCCCCCGATGGTCGCGCGGCTCGACGTGGACACATCGACCGGAAACCACAGCCCCGTCGCCTTGAGCTGCCGGTTGAGCTCGTCGAGCACGATGCCGGGCTCCACCACGCAGGTGGCAGCCTCGCGGTCGCTGGTGACGATCCGGTTCAGGTGCTTGGAATAATCGATGACGAGCGAGCGGCCGACGGTCTGGCCGGACTGCGACGTGCCGCCACCGCGGGGCAACAGGGACACCCCCTCCTCGCGCGCGATCTCCAGGGCGGCGCGCACGTCCGCCAGCGTCCTCGGCACGATCACGCCGACCGGCTCGATCTGGTAGAAGGAGGCGTCGGTGGCGTAGCGGCCCCGACTCGCCCGGTCGAACAGCACCTCGCCCTCGATGGCATCGGCAAGGCGCCGGGCGAGCGCATGGTTGGCGGGCACATGGGCGTTCATCACGGTCCTGCAGGTTCTTCTTGACGCCGCTTTGGCAGCGGGCTTATCGCCCTCTAGGATCACGACTGCGCGGCCAGCGCCCGCACTCTACACGAGGATGACAGTCTCATGTCCAACGAGCCGCGCCGCGCCGGCCGCCACTTCCTGCAGATCCCGGGCCCCACGCCGGTGCCCGACCGGATTCTCAGGGCCATGTCGATGCCCGTCATCGATCATCGCGGGCCCGAGTTCCAGAAGCTCGGACGCCGGGTGCTGGAAGGCATCAAGACCATCTTCAAGACCAGGTCGCACGTGTTCATCTATCCGGCGTCCGGCACCGGTGCCTGGGAAGCAGCGCTCGTCAACGCGCTCTCCCCGGGAGACGCGGTGCTGATGTTCGAGACCGGCCACTTCGCCACGCTGTGGAAGTCGATGGCGACCAAGCTCGGCCTCAAGCCCGAGTTCATCGCCTCCGACTGGCGCTCGGGTGCGGACGCCGCGGCCATCGAGGCCCGCCTGAGGGCCGATCCGGGCCACACCATCAAGGCCGTATGCGTGGTGCACAACGAAACCTCGACGGGTGCCACCTCGCGCATCGACGAGGTGCGGCGCGCCATCGATGCGGCCGGCCATCCGGCACTGCTGATGGTCGACACGATCTCGTCCCTCGCCTCCGTCGACTACCGGCACGATGAATGGGGCGTCGACGTCACCGTCGGCGGATCGCAGAAGGGGCTCATGCTGCCGCCCGGGTTGTCCTTCAATGCCGTCTCGGCGAAGGCCCTGGCCGCCGCCAAGGACTCGCGGGCGGCGAAGCTGTTCTGGTCGTGGGAAGAGATGCTGCCGCACAACAAGAACGGCTTCTTTCCCTACACGCCCGCCACCAACCTGCTCTATGCGCTGGCCGAGTCGATCGACATGCTGCACGAGGAGGGCCTCGATCGCGTCTTCGCCCGCCACGACCGTCTTGCCGAGGCGACGCGCAGCGCCGTACGGGCCTGGGGTCTCGAGAACCTGTGCCGGGACCCGAAGTACTATTCGCCGGTACTGACGGCCGTGGTCATGCCCGAGGGGCACAACGCCGACACCTACCGCAAGGTGGTCCTCGACCACTTCGACGTGTCGCTCGGCACGGGCCTCACCAAGGTTGCCGGCAAGGTGTTCCGCATCGGCCATCTGGGCGACACCAACGACCTGACCATCATCGCCACCCTGGCCGGCTGCGAGATGGGATTGGCCCTGGCCGGCGTGCCGCACAAGGCCGGTGGCGTGCAGGCCGCCATGGACTACCTGCGCTCCACCGCCAAGCCGTTCGCGTGATCCGCCAGAAGAGGCCGCTGACACCGATAGCACTTCAGCCTACTCATTTTTCTCGTCATGGCCGGGCTGCGGCCCGGCCATCCACACAGCGCGGCACATGATGGCCGGGACAAGCCCGGCCATGACGAAGATGGGTGGACAATGAGGAAGATGCTGAGCTGGCGCCCCTCTACTCGTCGAGCCACAGGTCGACGAGGTTGGTGCCCTGAAAGTGGCTCGGCGACATGGTCCAGCCCTTG
>DATFCC010000213.1:0-4621 GCA_035253505.1 Hyphomicrobiaceae bacterium | reverse complement strand
CGCAGCCGCCTCACCCTGTCCGTCTCGGCGCATACGGCGGGTCGCGACGGCGCAACGGTTCCGACGCCGTCCTCGGAGCGGCCGGTCGAGGTGAAAGTCGGCAAGGGCTTCCTGCGGCGGACGGTCCGGATGCTGGGATGGCTGATCGCGGCAGCCGTCGGCTATGCAGTTGCCAGTTTCGGGGCGGAATACTGGCCGATGCTGGCCGCCGCGCTCCGCAGCGTGCTCGGCGCCTGACGTCTTGTCGAGGGCCCCTCGCCCGCAGTTCCGCCCACACTCCCAACAAACTCCACAATTCGGTGCAGACTGGGCCGTGGTGCGGACCAAGCTCGATCGGTAGATTTGTGCCTATGGGGGTCCCGTCCATGAATTTCGTGCGCCTCAAAGGGGGAGAGCAGGCCATCGAAGCGATGGTCGAAGAGGTCGAATCCGGCACCTCGTGGTCCAAGACCAACGGCAGTGGCGAGATCGCCCGTTTTGGTGCCCGCCTCTCGCAGCTCCTCGCCCAAGAGACGCCGAACGACCTGCTCGCGCGCGTTGCCGAGTTCCGCCGCTCCGTCGAGCAGGAATTACGCCGCACGTCGAGCATCTTCCAGATCCTGGAGCAGCTCGAGGAAAGTGGCCTGCAGGACTGCGCGCGGTGCACGGAGGAACTGGAGGGGCGGCTGGCCACCAATCCGCACTACATCGTGCTGCGCAAGCTCGCCGAAGCCGAGAAGCAGGTCGCCGAGATCACCGCCTCGCACCTGTAGGCGAGACCGCCGGGCCCGTATCGACTCCATGGGCGGCCGCGAGCGCCGCGATCTCCGCGCGCACCTCGCCGATGCCCATGCCCGTCTCCGACGACGTGGCAGCAATGCGCGCAAAGGCCGCCGCATGCGCGGCAAGCTCTCCGTGCGCCGCCGCCACCATCTCCGTCAGCCGCAGTGGCTTGATCTTGTCGGACTTGGTGAGGACGACCTGGTAGGACACTGCCGCCTCGTCGAGCAGGCTCATCATCACCCGGTCCGGGCTCTTGAGGCCGTGACGCGCATCGATCAGCAGAAGCACCCGCAGCAGAGTCGGCCGGCCGCGCAGATAGTCGCGCACCAGCCGCGTCCAAGCCTCCACCTTGACCTTGGGCGCTTCCGCAAAGCCGTATCCGGGCATGTCGACCAGGTACATCGCCACGCCGGGTGCCTCGAAGAAGTTGAGCTCCTGCGTGCGGCCGGGCGTATTGGAGGTGCGCGCAAGGCCGCGACGCCTGACCAGGGCGTTGATCAGGCTCGACTTGCCCACATTGGAGCGGCCGGCGAACGCCAGCTCGGGGCGGTCCGCGACGGGCAGGAACTCGAGCGCCGGCACGCTCTTGACGAACTGCCATGGCCGGCCGAACAGCGCCTCGCCCGCCGCCAGTTCCTCGGCCGTGAATTCGAACTCCGGCATTCCCATCCTCCGCCCCCGCCGCCAAAGACCGGGCCGGACCAGGGGAAGCGACCGCCGTGCCCGTGCCGACGCGACGACGCGGGACATCGGCTCAAGAGCTGGTGGGCCCGCGCAAGGCGTGTCGGGCTGCCTCGATACGAGCCGCGGCCGCATGGTCGGAGCCGTTGAGGCCGCGCTGGCTGCGCTTCAATTCGGCCTCCGCGAGGGCGGTATCGATCTCCTTCTCGGTGGCGTCCGAATCCAGCCCCAGCGCCTCGAGGGCCTCCGTGCGGGTCATCGCCTGCACGCTGGCGACGCCGGCACCGCCCTTGCCGTCGCGCGCGGGCTTGCTCTCCTTGCGCGCCGGCGATGCGGCCGCATCCCTCGAGCCGGAGCCGGCGCCTGCCTTGGCGCCGCTCGGGACGAGGCTCCTGGCTGACGCCAGACGGGCCTTCCACTTGTCGATGCCGAGGTTCTTCCAGAGGTGGACCTCGGTATTGTTGCGCCGCATGATCGCATACTGCTGCAGCAGCGACAGGACGTTGTTCCAGGCCCAGTAGATGACGAGGCCGGATGGGAACGAGGCCAGCATGAAGGTGAAGATCACCGGCATCCAGTTGAAGATCTTCTGCTGGATGGGGTCGGGCTGCTGCGGGTTGAGCTGCATCTGCACCCACATCGTGATGCCCATGATGATGGGCCACACGCCGATGTGCAGCATGTCGGGCACGTGGTAGGGCAGCAGGCCGAACAGGTTGAAGAGCGAGGTGGGATCGGGCGCCGACAGGTCCTTGATCCAGCCGTAGAACGGCGCCTGGCGCATGTCGATGGTGATGAACAGCACCTTGTAGAGCGCGAAGAACACCGGGATCTGCACCACGATCGGCAGACAGCCCGCCATCGGGTTGATTTTCTCGTTCTTGTAGAGTGCCATCAGCTCCTGCTGCTGCTTGGCGCGGTCGTCCTTGAAGCGGTCCCGGATCTTCTCCATCTCGGGCTGCAGCTTCTTCATCTTGGCCATCGACTCGTAGCTCTTGTTGGCGAGCGGGAAGAATGCCGCCTTGACGAGCACGGTGGTGGCAAGGATGGCGAGGCCATAGTTGCCGAGCATCTGGGAGAGCCAGTGCAGCAGCTTGAACAGCGGCTTCGTGATGAACCAGAACCAGCCCCAGTCGACCAGGAGGTTGAGCTTGTTGGCCTGCAGCTTCGCCTCATACGCTTCAATCAAGCTCACCTGCTTGGCACCGGCAAACAGGTTGCTCACGCTCGTCGCCTTGCCGCCGGGCGGCACGGCGAGACCGGCCATCAGCAGGTCGGTCTGGTAGGTGTCCTTTGCGCCCTTCCGGCCACTGAACGTGGCGGTGTATTGGGCCTTCTGATCGGGAATGAGCGCGGCTGCCCAGTACTTGTCGGTGATGCCGAGCCAGCCACCGGTCTGCTGCTTGAAGGTCTTTGCCCCACCATCCTTGAGCAGATCGGCATAGTTCGGCTCGTGCAGGGTCTCGCCGATGACGCCGATGGGCCCCTCATGCAGGATGATGTAGCCCGACGTCGGCGGCGTGCCGTGGCGCGAGATCAGCGAGTAGGGGTGCAGCGTGATCTCGGCTGAGCCGGTGTTCTGCACCTCGTTGGTGACGGTGAACAGGTAGTCGGCATCGACCGCGATGGTGCGGCGGAAGATCAGCCCCTGGCCGTTGTTCCAGACCAGCGTGACGGGCGAATCCGGCGTGAGCTGGCCCGGCTTTTCCTGCTGCCACACCGTGTTGGGGCCCGGCAGCGGAGGCGTGCCGCTCGCCGCCACCCAGCCGTACTCGGCATAATAGGGGTGCGGCGCCCCCGACGGGGAGAGCAGCTCGACATTGGGTGAGTTCGGATCGGTCGTCTCGCGGTATTTCACCAGCACGAGATCATCGATGCGTCCGCCGGTGAGCGAGATGGAGCCGCGCAGGCTCGGCGTATCGATGCGCACGCGCGGGGTGGCATCGACGGCAGCGGTCCGCGTCAGCGCCGGGGAAGCCGCACCGCCGGGAGGCACCGCCACGCCGGGCTGCGGGGTCACGCCGGGCGCAGCGGTCGTGGGTGCGGCACCTGGCTGGGCCTGCGTCTGCTCCTGCTGAACGCGGGTACGGCGCTCCTGCTCTTCCTTGAGCTTCGGGCCGGCATAAAACATCTGCCAGAAGATCAAGACGCCGACCGACAGAACGATGGCGAGCAGAAGGTTCTTCTGGTTGTCCTGGTCCTGTGGCATGGGCCCTTCAGAGCTTCCGGTTGGAGGCGGTCGGATCAGCGCGCGTGCTGCGCGCCATGCGTCGTCTTGTGCATACGCGCGATGGCCCTGGCGAGATCGTCGGCCAGCACCGAAAACGGCGCGGTCAGCGCGGGACGGCGCGCGATGAGTACATAGTCGAACCCGCTTCTGGCCTGCCGCAGGCCGGCGTCCTTGACCGCCGCCTTGAGCCGCCGGCGGATGCGATTGCGCTCCACGGCATGCCCGATCTGGCGGGTGACGGTGAAGCCGAACCGCGGGCCGGGCAGGATTGGCGCCTGTGTGGATGCTTCGGGTCGCGCCTTGGCCTCGAGCACGAATGCCGCCGTCGCGTAGCGCAGGCCCTTGCGGACGCGCAGGAACTCGGCCCGTTTCCTCAAGGTGGTTACGCGCGAGGGCGAGCCCCGTGCGCCTGTTGCGTTGGACATGCGCCATCCATCGCCGCGACGGGCCCCTATGCGGACAGGCGCTTGCGGCCCTTGGCGCGACGCCGAGCCACCACGGCGCGACCGCCCGTGGTTGCCATGCGTGCGCGGAAGCCGTGCCGTCGCTTGCGCACGAGCTTGCTCGGCTGATAAGTCCGTTTCACGTCGGATCTCCGTTTCGCGTCAAGCCCTTACGGGCCACCGATCAATGCGGGCCGTAGCGGCTGCCGCCATCGATGCAGGCTGAGGCGCCACCGGCGCCAGGACGCGAGCGGCACTCGTATCCGTCCGGGGTCGCCGCGCTTATAGGGTCGCCCCCCAACCAAGTCAATCCAGGCCCAAGCGCGGGCGGCGCCGGCCAAAATCAATCACTTCTTTTCGCGTTCCGTCACGTGCGCTTGACACTCCCGCCAAATGAGGCTCGCAACACCTAGCTTTGCTGTAGCTTGAGTCTCCTCCAGAGCGCTGCTCGGGCCACCGCCCCTATGAAACGCCAGCTTCCCGTCGACAAGGTGTCCGGATGCGC
>DATFCC010000212.1:0-14671 GCA_035253505.1 Hyphomicrobiaceae bacterium | reverse complement strand
GATCGAGCTCACGAAAACATCTGGCGTTGCTGCTGGCGGCAACGGGCGTTGTCACGCGGCAGCGCTGAACGTTGCGCTCAAATGCCGTGCAGGCTGCTAGACTAAGGTTGGAAAATGAGCGCTTCAGCCGCCATCACGTCTGCCGGAGATCGAGACGCTGATCCCCAGAGCCCCAGCCTGAAGCACATGTCTAAGCGAATTGGCAGCCCGCATCCGGTCTTCGCAACGCTGCGCGATCTCGATTCGCGGCTCGGGCTGCTGACACCGGGCTACTGGCTGACGGGCCTCCTTTTCCTGGCTCTCTATCTCGTGGTGGAGCGGTCCACCCTCCTCTACCAGCTCGACGGCCTCGGCATCACGCTGTGGAGCCCGTCTGCAGGGCTGAGCCTCACCCTGCTTCTCATGAGAGGCACGAAGTTCGCCCCGTTCGTATTCCTGGGCTCGCTGGCGGCGGAAACCTTCGTTTACACCGGGCCGCGGGGTCCGGCTGCCATGATTGGCACCAGCCTGGTCCTGGCCCTGGGACTATTGGCGATTGCCGCCGTCTGCCGAAGCGTTGCGAGACAAAATGAGCGGAGCACGACGCTGGCCGACGTGCTGGCCCTGCTCATCATAGCCCCGCTGGGTGCTCTGCTGATCGCCTTTGCCTACTGCACGGTCCTCTACGCCGCCGGGCTGCTCACCGGCTGGCGCTTCTTCATCGCCGTGCGCAACCAGTGGATCGGCGACACGCTGGGAATGATCACGCTGGCGCCTGCGGTGCCGGTCCTGCTCTCCCAGCGTTGGCTGAAGAGCGGACCCTCGCGCGGGCAGCTGATCGGATTCGCCGGCTTCGGTTTGGGGTTGAGCGGGGCGCTTTGGGCCATATTCGGCGTGAAGAGCGCCAACGAGTACCAGTTCTTCTACCTTCTGTTCCTGCCCATCATCTGGGTTGCAATCCGCGCGGGCTATGGCGCCACCGCTCTGGCGCTGCTCGTCACGCACCTGGCCCTGGTCACCAGCGCCACTCACTCCGAGTATGCCGCCTACGATTTCATCGGCATCCAGATGCTGATGCTCGTCCTGTCCGCGACCGGCCTCATACTCGGCATCGTCATGACCGAGCGTGGCCGGTCGGCCGAGAAGCTGCGCCAGCAGCAGGGAGAGCTCTCCCGCGCGGTTCGCCACGCGACCGTCGGCGCCATGGGCGCGGCACTGGCGCACGAGATCAGCCAGCCCATGGCATCGGCGGCCAACTACCTGCACGCGGCTCGGCGCCTGCTGCGGGCCAGGGGCGAGGTCGACGGCCCGGTCGCGCAGGCGCTGGCGAAATCGGAGGCGGAATCGAGCCGCGCCCGCATGGCTCTCGAGCGCGTCAGGGATTACGTGTCGACCGGACGCATCGAGCCGGGCCCGGTCGACGTCGAAGGGCTGCTCGGCAAGGTCGTGGCCCTGCTGGAAAAGGAAGCCAGGATGCGCGGAGTCGCGCTCAGATCGACCATCAGTCCTCATCTGCCGCGGCTGCTCGCTGATCCCGTCCAGACCGAGCTGCTGCTCGTCAACCTCGTATCCAACGCCATCGACGCCGCATCTTCGAACGGCGATTCGAGCGGAGACGTCTGCATTCATGCCAGGCACGCGGGCGACCGCATCGCCCTGGAGGTCTCCGACAATGGTCCCGGCATCACCGCCGACATCGCCGAGCGCATCTTCGAGCCGTTCGAGACCACCAAGGCCGGCGGCATGGGCCTCGGCCTGACTGTAGCGCGCCAGATCGTCGACGCTCACGGAGGCGGCCTTGTCTGGCAGGTTGGCAAGCCGTGCGGTGCACGCTTCATCGCCGAGCTGCCCGTTGATGGACCCGCCGTCCATGGCCCGTGATGTCACCATCTTCGTCGTCGATGACGAGGCGCAGGTCAGCGACTCGCTGGCGCTGCTGCTCGCCACGGCCGACATTCGGGTCGCCTCCTTCGCCAGCGGCGAGGCCTTCCTGGCGGCCGAGAGGCCGCGCGAGCCGTACTGCGTGCTGCTCGACGTACGGCTGCCGGGCATGAGCGGGCTCGAGGTTTTGCGACGCCTCTCGGCTCCGGGCAGCAATGCCGTCGTCATCATCATCACGGGTCATGGCGATGTGCCGACGGCGGTCTCAGCCATGCGTGCCGGCGCGTTTCATTTCATCGAGAAGCCGTTCGATTCCGAGGTCCTGATCGAGCTGGTGGAAGAGGCATTGGCGCACATCGACCGCCTGGCCGACGATCTGGCCCGCACCGAGCGCGTCTGCGAGTGCTTCAATGCCCTCACGCCGCGGGAGAAGGAGGTGCTGGAGCTGCTGGTCGAGGGTTTTCCGAGCAAGCTGGTCGCCCACAAGCTCGGCATCAGCATTCGCACTGCCGAGCATCATCGTGCCGCCGTGATGAAGAAGATGAGGGCGCGTACGCTCTCTCACCTGGTCCGCATGCGCCTTTCCATCGCCGCCGCGCCTCGCGGTTAAACGCTGTCCGATCTGGAAGAACGGCGGTTCCAAGACGGGGTCATCCCGAGGCTTATGCCGGGAACCAGCTCTCAGCACGCTCCAGCGTTTGCGGCACCTTGGATCCCGGCACCGAGTGCCGGGATGACCATTGCGGTTGGATCGATGGTTCCATCCAGCGCGGCTGCTGCTCAATCGAGCTCAGCCAGCAGGCGCGCGATCAGCGTCGCGCGCGGCACCAGCGAGGAGACCAGGATGTGCTCCTCGTGCGTGTGGGCTCCGGCGCCCATCACGCCGAGCCCGTCAAGCGTGGCGACACCCATCGCGCCGGTGAAGTTGCCGTCCGAGCCGCCGCCGTGCTGGCCGTGCGGGAGCGCGAAGCCGATCTCGCCGGCGATCTGCCTGGCCCGTTCGTAGAGCGCCATGGTGGCGGCATGCGCCGTCCACAACGGGCGCACCGGACCCCGCTCGACCTCGATGCGCACGTCGGAGCGAACGCCGGTGAGCTTGTCCATCACGCGACCGATCTCGGCGAAGGTATCCATGTCGCGTGCGACGCACAGCGCCTGTGCCGTGCACGTCATCGGCACGCAGTTCACCCACTGTCCGCCGTGGATCACGCTGACGGCATAGGTGGGGCCCTTGTCGAGGTCGGAGCGGCTTTCCAGCTCCTCGACGATCTGCGCCATCACGCGCACCGCCGAGCGCCCGTCGCGGTTGGTCCAGCCCGAATGGGCGGGGCGTCCGTGGGTGGTGAGGAAGAACCGCTGGAAGGCGTGGCGGCCGGTGGTCACCTCGCCGCGCTCGCCCTTGGCCGGCTCGGGGATCAGCACGTACTTGTGCCGCCGCGCCTCCTCCTCGATCAGCGCGCGCGACGTCGGGCTGCCGATCTCCTCGTCCGGGTTGATGATGAAGGTGACGGGGAGGTGCAGTTCGCGCGCGTCGATGGCTGCCTTGAGCGCAGCCAGCGCCAGCACGGTGCCACCCTTCATATCGTAGATGGCCGGGCCGAAGCACTTGTCGCCCTCGCGGCGGATTGGCAGCTTGGTGGCAAGCGTGCCGACCGGATGCACAGTATCGGCGTGCGCGATCATCAGGATGCCGGCGTTGTGGGTGCCCGGCCGCCGGCAGCGCAGGATGTCGCCGAAGCCGTCGCGACCGGGCACGCGCTCGACCGAGAAGCCCAGCGCGGCGATGCGCGGGGCGATGAAGTCCTCCATGCGGTTGACCGCGGCCGGATCGTAGGTCGGGCTCTCGATGCGAACCCATTCCAGGAGTTCCGCGAGCAGGGCGTCGGCAGAGAACGTCGATGCTGGGATCATGGCTCACTCGTGGCTGGATGAGACGGCACGTATCGCGCCCGCAGGCCGGACGGGAGCATCGCAACGCGCGCCGCCTGCTGCGCACCCGGTCAGCGACGGTCCCCCGCCGCCAGTCGGCGCTCGATCATCTGCGAATAACGCGACATGCCGAAGCAGAAGGCCCAGAAGATGAAGCCCGCGAACACGTAGCCCGTCATGGCCGTCGTCGGCGAGAACCACTTGGAGTCCGCGTTGTTGAGCTGGACGATGCCGAGCAGATCGAACAGGCCGATGATGAGCACCAGGCTCGTATCCTTGAAGAGGCCGATGAAGGTGCCGACGATGCCCGGCACCACCAGCTTGAGCGCCTGCGGCAGGATGATGAGCCCCATCTTCTTCGGGTAGGAGAGGCCCAGAGCGTCAGCGGCCTCGAACTGCCCGCGCGGGATCGCCTGCAGGCCACCGCGGATGGTCTCGGCGAGATAGGCGGCGGCAAACAGCGCGACACCGATGAGGGCGCGCAGCAGCTTGTCGAAGGTGACACCCGGCGGCAGGAACAGCGGCAGCATTACCGAGGCCATGAAGAGCACGGTGATGAGCGGCACGCCGCGCACGAACTCGATGAAACCGACCGAGACCCAGCGCACGATCGGCATGCGCGAGCGGCGGCCGAGCGCCAGCAGGATGCCGAGTGGGAACGAGCCGGTGATGCCGACGGTGGCGACCACCAGTGTCACCAGCAGCCCGCCCCACAGGGCGGTCTCGACGTGCTGCAGGCCGAACGCGCCGCCGACCAGGAGGAAGAAGGCGATCACCGGGAAGATGGCGAACACGTAGACCGCGTTCCAGAATTTGCCTGGCACGCGGGGAATCATCAGCGGAATGAGACCCGCCAGCGCCAGGATGTAGACGAGGTCGACCCTCCAGCGCTCGCCCTCGGGATAGCGGCCGTACATGAACTGGGAGAACTTCGCGGTGATGAACGGCCAGCAGGCGCCCGCGCCCTCGCGCGTGCAGGCGCTGCCGTCAGGACCGGAGAAGGTGGCGTTGAGGATGCCCCATTCGATCACGCCGGCCACCGCCTTGTAGGTGATGTAGACGCCGATCAGCGTCAGCAGCGTGTTCGACCAGGACGAGAACAGGTTGGTGCGCAGCCAGGCGATCGGGCCGACGGTCATCGGCGGCGGTCGCTCGGCGGGGGCGGTCACGACTTCGGCGGTAACGGCCATGGCCTATCTCTCCACCAATGCCATGCGCTTGTTGAACCAGTTCATGAACGCCGACACGATCAGGCTGATGGTGAGGAACACGGCCATCGTGACCAGGATCACCTCGACCGCCTGCCCAGTCTGGTTGAGCACGGTGCCCGACCAGACCGATACGAGATCGGGATAGCCGATCGCCACCGCCAGCGACGAGTTCTTGGTGAGGTTGAGATACTGGCTGGTCAGCGGCGGGATGATGATGCGCATGGCCTGCGGAATGACGACGAGCCGCAACGACTGCCCGCCGCTGAGCCCGATCGCCAGCGCCGCCTCCTTCTGGCCCTTGGGAACGCCCTGGATGCCCGAGCGCACAATCTCGGCGATGAAGCTGGCCGTATAGATCGACAGGCCGAGCAGCAGCGCCAGGAACTCCGGCTGCATCACCAGCCCGCCCTGGAAGTTGAAGCCCTTGAGCTCGGGGTAGATGAACGTCAGGGGCTGGCCGACGACGAGATAGACCGCGAGCGGCAACAGCACGATCAATCCGATGGAGGACCAGAATACGGGGAACTGCTGACCGGTGAGCAACTGGCGGCGCCGCGCCCAGTAATAGAGCGCGATCGAGGCCACGATGCCGAAGGCCAGGGCGATCCATACGGAATTGAAGCCCGGTTGAGGCACGGGCTCCGGCAGGTAGAGGCCGCGCACGTTGAGGAACCCGCCGGCGGGGAGGGCAATGCTCTGGCGCGGCACGGGGAGGAGCTTGAGAACGGCGAAGTACCAGAAGAAAAGCTGCAGCAGCAGGGGCACGTTGCGCACGATCTCCACGTAGACCGTGGCCAGCCGGGCCACCAGCCAGTTGGCCGAAAGGCGCGAGATGCCGATGACGAAGCCGATGATGGTGGCGAGCACGATGCCGAGGCCCGCCACCAGCAGCGTGTTGAGGAGGCCGACCAGGAATGCCCGGCCGTAGGTCATCGAATTGTCGTAGGCGATCAAGTGCTGAGAAACGTCGAAGCCGGCCGTCCGGTCGATGAAGCCGAAGCCGGAAGCGATGTTCTGCTTCCTGAGGTTGGCCGCCGTATTGGTGATGAGGATATAGAAGAGGCTCACCAGCGCGACGACGAGGACGATCTGATAGATCGCCTGGCGCACCTCCGGGCGATACAGCAGGCTCAGAAAAGACGATTCACGCCCCGCACGGCGATCGCTGGTGATGACGGCCATGCTGGCTCCCCGGCTGTTCGTGGTGCCTTACGCGAGAGCGCCGGTCCATGCCGGGCCGGCGCTCTTGTCCGTTCGCCCTACCGGAGCGGCGGCGCGTACTGCAGGCCGCCTTTGTTCCACAGGTTGTTGAGCCCGCGTGCGATCTTGAGGCGCGAGCCGGAGCCGACGTTGCGCTCGAACAACTCCCCGTAGTTGCCCACCGCCTTGACGATGTTGACCACGAAATCGTTGCTGAGGCCGAGGCCCTTGCCCAGCTCCCCGTCCTTGCCGACGATGCGCTTGATCTCCGGATTGGTGGAGTTCAGCATCTCGTTGATGTTGGCCTGCGTAATCCCCGCCTCCTCGGCGTTCAGCAGCGCGAAGTGCACCCACTTGACGACCGTGAGCCACTGATCGTCGCCCTGCCGCACGGATATGCCAAGCGGCTCCTTGGAGATGATCTCGGGCAGCACCACGTGATCCTCGGGCTTGGGCTGCTGCACGCGGATCGAGTAGAGGCCCGACTGGTCCGTGGTGTAGGCATCGCAGCGTCCCGCCAGGTAGGCCTGCACCGTCTCGTCCAGCTTCTCGAACACCACCGGCTTATAGGTCAGCTTGTTGGCCTTGAAGTAGTCGGCCAGGTTGAGCTCGGTGGTGGTTCCGGTTTGCACGCACACCGTGGCGCCGTCGAGCTCCTTGGCCGATTTCACGTTCAGCGAAGCTTTCACCATGAAGCCCTGGCCGTCGTAGTAGTTGACGCCGGCGAAGATCAGGCCCAGCGAGCTGTCGCGCGCGGTGGTCCAGGTGGTGTTGCGGATCAGCACGTCGATCTCGCCCGACTGGAGCGCGGTGAAGCGCTCCTTGGCCGTGGTCGGAACGTACTTGACCTTGTTGGCGTCGCCGAACACCGCCGCGGCGATGGCCTTGCAGTAGTCGACGTCGAGACCAGTCCAGTTGCCCTTGTCGTCGGGTTGGCTGAAGCCGGCGAGGCCGACGTTCACGCCGCAGGTCAACGCCCCGCGCTGCTTGACGGTGTCTAGGGTCTTGGTCTGGGCAGCGGCGGCACCGGCGCCACCGAGCAGGGCCACCGACGCGACCACGGCCAGCTTGGTCAGCTTGTTCATCGTTTGAACTCTCCTCCTGAACGTTCTTTGACGGAAGTCGCCTCAGTGATTGAGGATTTGCGACAGGAACAACTTGGTGCGATCCGACTTCGGATTGGCGAAGAACTCCTTTGGCGTGCCCTGCTCCACGATCTCGCCGCGATCCATGAAGATGACCCGGTCGGCGACGGAACGGGCGAACCCCATCTCGTGGGTCACGCACAGCATGGTCATGCCACCCTTGGCGAGCTCGATCATGGTGTCGAGCACCTCTTTCACCATCTCCGGGTCGAGGGCCGACGTCGGCTCGTCGAACAGCATGATGTGGGGGTTCATGCACAAGGCGCGGGCAATGGCGACGCGCTGTTGCTGGCCGCCCGAAAGCTGGCCAGGATACTTGTTGGCCTGCTCGGGAATCTTGACGCGCTGCAGATACTGCATGGCGATCTTCTCGGCCTCGCGGCGGGGCATCTTCTTCACCCACACGGGAGCGAGGCAGAGGTTGTCCAGCACGGTCAGGTGCGGAAACAGGTTGAAGCTCTGGAACACCATGCCCACTTCGGAGCGGATCTTGTCGATCTGGCGGATATCGTTGGTGAGCTCGATGCCCTCGACGATGATCCTCCCCTTCTGGTGCTCTTCCAGGCGATTGATGCAGCGGATCAGGGTCGATTTGCCGGAGCCGGACGGGCCGCAGATGACGATCTTCTCGCCCTGGTGGACGGTCAGATTGATGTCCCGCAGCACATGAAACTCACCGTACCACTTGTTGACGCCGATCATCTGGACGGCCGCTTCAGGCGCCGCCGTTGCCGCCGCGGAACTGTTTTGCGCCATACGCCCTCCGATAACGCATCACGAGACTCTCGGAAGAAGTCCCGGCGCCGCGCACCCTGACAAGTTCATGACGATTATGCCGAAGGCCCTCGCCCAGCGCAACGCACGGACATTGGGCGATTGCCCGCCGGCGCAGCAATAAAGTGTTGTATCGCCGCCCCGAGGCCCTTCGCCCTCGCAGCAATTCTCCGGGCGTGTTGCCGCCGGCTAGGCCCGGCCGACGAGCTGCACGAGCGCCTCGCCAAGCTCGCGGCAGGTGGCCCGGCCTCCCATGTCGGCCGTGCGCACGTCAGTTTCGGTGAAGAGCCGTTCGATGGACCGGACGATGGCCGCCGCGGCCTCCGTGTGCCCGAGGTGCTCGAGCATCATGGCGCCGGACCAGATCTGCCCGATCGGGTTGGCGATGCCCTTGCCGGCAATGTCGGGGGCGCTGCCGTGGACGGGCTCGAACATGGAGGGATAGGCCCGCTCCGGATTGATGTTGCCCCCCGGAGCGATGGCGATGGTTCCCGTGGTGGCGGGGCCGAGATCGGACAGGATGTCCCCGAACAGGTTGGAGCCCACGATCACGTCGAACCACGTCGGGTTGCGCACGAGATGGGCACACAGGATGTCGATGTGGAACTGGCTCGTCTTGACCTTTGGATACTCCTTGGCGACCGCGGCGAAGCGCTCGTCCCAGTAGGGCATGGAAATCGAGATGCCGTTGGACTTGGTTGCGGAGACGACCTCCTTGCGCCGCCGGGACATCGCCAGGTCGAAGGCGTAGCGCATCACGCGCTCGCAGCCCTTCTTGGTGAAGACGGCTGTCTGGATCGCCTGCTCGAGGTCGGTGCCCTCGAAGGAGCGGCCCCCCACGGAGGAGTATTCGCCCTCGTTGTTCTCGCGCACGATCCAGTAGTCGATGTCGCCCGGCTTGCGGTCGGCGAGGGGTGACCTGAGGCCCTCGAAAAGACGCACCGGCCGCAGGTTGACATATTGCTGGAAGCCGCGCCGGATGGGGATCAGGAGGCCCCACAGCGAGACGTGGTCGGGCACGCCGGGCCAGCCGACCGCGCCCAGGTAGATGGCATCGTGCTTGGCGATCTGCTCCAGCCCGTCGGGCGGCATCATGGCGCCGGTCTTGGCGTAGCGCTGGCAGGACCAGTCGAGGTGGTCCCACTGGTAGGCGATGCCGAAGCGCGCACCCACCGCTTCCAGCACCTTGATGCCTTCCGGCACCACCTCGTTGCCGATGCCGTCGCCGGGAATGACTGCAATCCGGAGCTTGTTGGTCGGCTTGTCTTTGGCTGGCATGGCCATGGCGTCTCCTCACCCGGCGTGGCGGCGGCATCTGCCGTCAGCTAACCCACTAGTCGCTTTCCGCGCGACAGGAAAGCCGCCAAACCCAGCCATGCGCGTGCCGCGGGCTGACGGGCGCAGCGGATCGTGCCAGGGTGCGCGCCGACCACCCTTCCCCCGTTGCCTCGAGAGATGCAGAAGCCAGCCTTGCCCGCCGCCACCTCCTCCGCGCCTGCTGCCGCCGATCCAGCCGCCCAAGTCGATGCCATCGCCCGCCTGGCGCGCAAGGTGCGCACGCCGTGTGGTGATGGGACGATGGTGTGGCGGGTATGGGGTGCCGGGGAACCGCTCCTGCTGTTCCACGGAGGCTCGGGCTCGTGGACGCACTGGATCCGCACCATTCCGGAGCTGTCGCAGCACTATGAGATTTGGGCGCCGGACATCCCCGGTCTCGGGGACTCGGCGATGCCGCCCAAGCCCTGGGAGCCGCCGACCATTGCGAAGGTCGTCGTCGCCGGCATCGACGAGCTGTTCGGCAAGGCGGCGCCGCTGCGCATGGCCGGCTTCTCGTTCGGCGGCCAGATAGCCGGGTTGTCGGCGGCGATCCTGAAGGATCGGGTAGGGATGCTGACCCTGATCGGGGTGGCAGCCCTCGGCCTGCGCGCCGATCCGCGCGAGCCCTTCGCCAAGCAGCACCCGGGCATGACGCAGGCGGAGCGGGACGCCGTCTTCCATCAGAACCTGGCCGTGCTGATGTTCGCCGATCCCGCCAACATCGACCCCCTGGCGGTGCATCTGCAGGGCGAGAACATCAAACGGGCCCGTTTCCGCAGCCGGCCCTTCGCCGGCACGGATACGCTGGCGCGGGCGCTCGAGCACGTGACCGCGCCGCTCACGACGATCTGGGGCACGCGCGACATCATCGCCAGGCCATCGCTGCAGATGCGCCTCGACATCCTGCGGCGCCATCATCCCGAGCTGAAGGCGCGCCTCATCGAGGGGGCCGGCCACTGGGTCATGTATGAGGGGGCGCGCGACTTCAACGCGGCGTTTCTCGAGCTGTTGCGTGATGGCGGCGCCTGAGCCTCCGGCGGCGCGCCGGGTGGACGGCTGAGCCGGGGCGGGGCGACGATCCCTGCGGTCCTCGGGCTGCCGATACCCCGCGCGGCCGGCGGCCCTTGCGCCGGCGGATCAGGTCGTTATATCCGCCTTATCCGGCCACAACCGTTGAATGCGAGCCCGCGCGATGAGCAGCGAGACCCGAGGCACCCAGGAGACGCACACGTTCCAGGCCGAGGTGGCCGAACTGCTGCGCCTCATGGTGCATTCCGTCTACTCCGAGAGCGAAATCTTCCTGCGCGAGTTGATCTCCAACGCCTCCGATGCGTGCGACAAGCTGCGCTACGAGTCGATCGCGAGGCCCGAGCTGCTCGCCGATGCCGGCCCGCTGACCATTCGCCTCACGCCCGACAAGGAGGCCGGAACCCTCACCATCGCCGATACCGGCATCGGCATGGATCGCCAGGAGCTGATCGACAACCTGGGCACCATTGCCCGCTCCGGCACCCGCGCCTTCATGAGCAGGCTCGCCGAGAGCAAGGATGGAACCGGCCTCATCGGCCAGTTCGGCGTGGGGTTCTATTCGGCCTTCATGGTCGCCGACCGGATCGAGGTGACGAGCCGGCGCGCCGGGGCGGGAGAGGCCTGGGTGTGGCAGTCCTCGGGCAGCAATGGCTTCGAGGTGATGCCGGCAACCGGGCCGCAGGCTGCGCGCGTGCCACGCGGCACCGAAGTGGTGCTCCATCTCAAGCCGGACGCGAAGGACTATCTCGAGCCGCAACGCATCGAGCGCATCGTGCGCACCTACTCCGATCACATTCTGTTTCCAATCGAGCTGGCGGGCGGGAAGGAGGCACCGCGCCAGATCAACGCGGCGAGCGCGCTCTGGCAGCGGTCCAAGGCGGAGATCGAGCCGGAGGAATACGCGGAGGCCTATCGCACAATCGCCAATGCCTTCGACGAGCCGGCGATCACCCTGCACTACAAGGCAGAAGGCAGGCAGGCCTACGCCGTGCTGCTGTTCGTGCCATCGATGCGGCCGTTCGACCTGTTCGATCCCGCTCGCAAGGGCCGCGTCAAGCTCTACGTCCGTCGCGTCTTCATCACGGACGATGCCGATATCCTCCCCTCCTATCTGCGTTTCGTCCGCGGCACCATCGACAGCGAGGACCTGCCCCTCAACATCTCGCGCGAGATGCTGCAGAAGAACCCGCTGGTCGCCCAGATTCGCAAGGCGGTGACAGGCCGGGTCCTGTCGGAGCTGGAGGCCCTTGCCGGCAAGGACCCCGATCGCTTCAGCAGGGTCTGGGAGGCGTTCGGCAGCGTCATCAAGGAAGGCATCTACGAGGACCAGGAGCGGCGCGATCAGCTCCTCGCGCTCTCCCGCTTCACGACCACCAAGGACGGCGCGCTGCGCACGCTGAGCCAGTACGTCGCCGACCTGCGGCCCAATCAGACGGCCATCTACTATCTCGTCGGCGAGACGCTCGACCGCTTGAAATCAAGCCCAAAGCTCGAGGCTGCGCGGGCGCGCGGGGTGGAGGTTCTCCTGCTCAGCGACCCGGTCGACGCGTTCTGGACGTCGATGCAGCTCGGCTTCGAGGGCAAACCTCTCCGGTCGCTGAGCCAGGGAGATGTCGACTTCGGTCCCGTTCCCCTCCTCGATGAAAAGGCGGGGGAGGATACGGCGGGGAAGGCGGCGGGCGTCGACGATGCGGTGATCGTGGCCGCCGTGAAGGGGGCTTTGGGAGACCGGGTGTCCGACGTGCGCGCTTCGCAACGGCTCACCGACAGCGCCGCCTGCCTGGTGGCGCAGGGCGCTGGCCCGGACCGCGAGCTCGAGCGCCTTCTGGCGCGCCAGAGCCAGCGCGTGGGCGCCAAGCCGGTCCTGGAGATCAACACCCGCCACCCGATCGTGAAGGCGGTCTCCGATGCCAAGCTCGCCGCCCGCGACGCCGACGTAGGCGACCTGGCCTTTCTCCTGCTCGACCAGGCGCAGATTCTCGACGGCGAGGTGCCGGATGATCCGGCCGCGTTCACCGCGCGTCTGAACCGCCTCGTTGCGCGCGGGTTGGCGGCCGGCTAGCGATGTTGCACCTCTGCGCGAGGGCTCTCACCCCGCCACTCCCTGGCCCCGCAACGCCACGGTTTCGATGAACATCACTTAGCCGCTCGATTCCCGCCACATGGACCTGACGGGTAGGGCGCAATAGGCGTTCAGCCGTATTGCGCCGGACTATTCGGCGAAACGGTGCCAGCACGCTTTGCCATTGCGCCCTTCGCCTACTCAGCGGCTTCCTTGCGCACCTCTTCCGGCGTCCAGCGCAGGCGCGGCTCGCGCGCGGCCTTGGTCTCATCGAGGCGGCGGCGGGGAGCATAGTGCGGGGCATCCTTGAAGCGCTGGGCGTTGCCGGCCTTGGCGGCTTCGGCGAGGCCGCGCATGGAGGCCACGAACTGATCGAGGCTGTGCCGCGACTCCGATTCCGTCGGCTCGATCAGCATGGCTCCGTGCACGACCAGCGGGAAGTACACGGTCATCGGGTGGTAGCCCTCGTCGATCATGGCCTTGGCGAAGTCGAGCGTCGTGACGCCGGTGCCTTCCAGCCAGTGGTCGTCGAACAGCACCTCGTGCATGCACGGCCGGTCGCCGAACGGCAGCGACATCAAGTCGGAGAGCGAGGCGCGCACGTAGTTGGCGTTGAGCACCGCATCCTCGCTGGCCTGGCGCATGCCGTCGGCGCCGTGCGAGAGCATGTAGGCCATGGCGCGCACGAACATCCCCATCTGGCCATGGAAGGCGCACATGCGGCCAAGGGGAGCCATCCCCTCTCCCCGTGAAGTACGGAAAGAGGGCGTGGGAGCATGCTCGACGTAGCGGATGCCATTGGCATCCACGACCGTGTAGGGCACCGGCATGAACGGGGCGAGCGCCGCCGACAGGGCCACGGGACCTGCACCGGGTCCGCCGCCGCCGTGGGGCGTCGAGAAGGTCTTGTGCAGATTGATGTGCATGGCATCCACGCCGAGATCGCCGGGACGCACCTTGCCGACGATGGCGTTGAAGTTGGCGCCATCCGCGTAGAAGAAGGCGCCCGCCGCGTGCACCGCATCGGCGATTGCCACGACGTCGCGCTCGAACAGGCCGCAGGTGTTGGGATTGGTGAGCATGATGGCGGCGACGTCGGGCGACAGCCGCTTCTTCACCTCCTCGGGGTCGACAGTGCCGTCCGCGCGCGCCGGCACGGTCTCAACGCGATAGCCGAGCAACGCTGCCGTCGCCGGGTTGGTGCCGTGCGCCGACTCCGGCACGAGTACAACGGAGCGCCTGTCGCCGCGGGCCTCCAGCGCCGACTTGATGGCCATCATGCCGGCGAGCTCGCCGTGCGCGCCGGCCTTGGGCGTCACGGCGATGGCCGGCATGCCCGTGAGCTCGGAGAGCCAGCGCGACAGCTCGGCGATCAGCTCGACGGCGCCCGGGACGGTGGAAAGAGGCTGCAGCGGGTGAATGTCGCCAAAGCCGGGAAGCCGCGCCATCTTCTCGTTGAGGCGCGGGTTGTGCTTCATCGTGCACGAGCCGAGCGGAAACAAGCCGGTGTCGATACCGTAGTTCTTCTGCGACAGCCGCACGTAGTGCCGCATGGCCTCCGGCTCCGACAGCCCGGGCAGGCCGATCGGCTCCGTGCGCGCCAGTTTGCCGAGTCGCATCGGGAACGCCGCCGGCTCGTCCAGGTCGACACCCGTGGTGCCGGTGCGGCCGATCTCGAAGATCAGCGGCTCCTCGATGGCAAGCGCGTGATTGCCGCTGAAGGTGTCGGCGGCGTGCGCCTCGGCCTCGCCGGCCTGCGTGGGCCGCCCCTGTCGGTTCAGCATGGATGTCTCCCTCTCCCCGCTTGACCTCGGCCCCTCCACATGGACACCGCATCCTCAGACAAGCCGAGGGCAAACGGGGAGAGGGGCGGGGTGAGGGGCAGCCGCTTGTTCCGGCGATGGCGACGGTAGCCGGCTTTTGCCCTACCCCTGTCGGCGCTTCTCATTTCAGGACCTCCCGAAGCGCCTGCGCGTAGGCGGCGCGGTCCGAATCGATATTGGCCTCGGTGGAGGCGACGATGATCAGGTCGCCCATGTCGGGGTTGTCCGGCCACAGCCGCGATGCCGGGACGCCGCCGAGGACGCCCTTCGTGCTGAGTTTCTCGATCACCTCGGCCCCGTCAGCCGGCACGCGGATGGTGA